>JAABTP010000011.1 GCA_011389815.1 Desulfobulbaceae bacterium
GCTCGGCGCCAGGGGCTGGATGTGCCTCCTCTGCCTCTTGCTGCGTAAAAAAAATGAGAGGGGTCTGAACGGTTACGTCTCTTCTGTTTCCAGCGGCTTCATAAAACGAAGAAATGATTTCTCATTAACTTGAGCATAGTTGATATATTCTTTTTCCCCTTGTTCAAAAGAATGAAGAGCCTCTTTTTCCCAGAGTGCAGGCTTATTTTCAGGCCGTTTGGGGTCAAGGCTTGTAATACGTCCCTGTACAGAAATGCTATCTTTTCCAAGCTCGTAAACTTGCCTGGAGATATATGCCGGGTTCATTAAAGTATATTTTTTTCCAGCTATTGTTACATCACGATTTTCAATATCAAGGTAAGGATTGGGCTGGTTATACTTAGAGACCGGAACATAGACACCACCATGCGATACAGCCCATGCCCGATATAACATATCTTTTTCCAAGAACATAAGAGCATGCGTCTCAGCCAGTTGCTGTGTTGTTTTTTTCATATTCTGTTGATTCCAGATCAACAGTAGAAGTAATAATAATGTCCACACAACAAGGGACAAAATCAAGAATTTGACAAGTAAAAAACTGGTAGTTATTTTTGTCTGCATAATTATAAGAAGGCAGTAGTAGTTATTTTGAATCGTTAAGGAACGGGAATTAAATAACTGTCGCTTTTCGAGGCAGCAATGCCTGTTATCACATCAGTCTCTGGGAGACAAATAAGGCAATTATTGAAGAATTATTCCTAAGAATAAAACGTTCCTTTTGCAGCTATATCTGCATCAATTATGCCTGTGTCTTTCGAATAATACTGTTCAAAAAGTTGTATATTTTGGAATAAAAATTACAATGACTTATTGTAATAGAAATAGATATCTTTATCAGTAATAATAAATATTATACTTATTTAAAGGAAATATTTTGTTAAAGACAAGAAAAATGAATACTTTTTACACTTTCTGACCGAGGCAGGTACAATATATTCTGTAAAAAGTTAACAGTTCGAGATGACAAGATATACAGGTATTGTTGATTGGTTATGCAATCTGACAAAACTGTAATGTTGGAAAAAAATACTCATATCGCTATGGCAAAACTTCTTTGGATTGCGTAGTGATGGGGATAGGAAGACAAGACAAAAAAGGGGGGTAAAAAAAAACACTTTCTGCTGGCTGTATGCAGGCTTGCTTGCGGGCTACAGTATTTACGTCATCTGAAAGGGAGCCATGAGTATAACCTGCTGATTTTTGAGCAATCATTGTCAGGATCAGATGACGTTTATGTCATTCCTTCACAAATTCGCCAACCTAATTTGGTCGAGCCACAATCATCCGGTATTCCCCTTTGCAACACTTTCCTGGTGTTGCTTTGTCGTGTAAAACTGAAAGATTATGATTTTCAAGTAAAGTAAAGAATTCATTCTCATATGTTGCTTTTCCAAAATCAACGGTGGTGAGATACCTTAATTTGGGTTTGGCAATGTCTAATAACCAGGATTTTTCCTTAAACATGGTTTGAGAAAATACTATTTCGCCGTTAGGATGAAGGCAGTCCTTTACTTTATCTAAAATCAAGGGCTGATCATTGAACAGCATAAAGCTCATGCTAAAAAGAACAAAATCATAAGATTTATTATTGGGTGGGGAAAACTGTTCAATAGGCTCATGGTAAATGCTTAAATGATCTTGAAGATCATACTTTTTGATGAGGCGCTTACAATTCTTTAAATAAGCTTTATTGATATCTATTCCTGTTATGTTTAGTTGCTTAGATTTAATTACAGGATGAAATGTTTTTAGCATCTTGCCATTGCCGATTCCAATATCTAAAATACTTGAATCGTGAGGGAAATATTCTAAACAATATTCATAGCCATGATTGGTGAAATCCTTGATGATGTAGTTATACAGTAGGTTTCTCATTTTCTGATGTAATCCTTTGTCGTGTTATCAAGTAACACCACTAAATTATTTTTTATGCGTAAGTTGCTTTCTAAATAGCTTATTAAGTTCTTCATGTAGCGTTCTTGCAGTTTCTACCAGAAACGTCAAGTTGTGCAACGAAAGGAAATTCTTGGCCTCGCCAAAGTATGACTCCTTCTTCAGCGATTAGAGAAGTAATATTGCGTTCGCAGTCCTCAAGGTATTGCTTGCTATATACCTTGATCTCAATGAAGGAGTCCTGTTCGGTTTTTTTGCCATTCTTTCAGCCCAGGCGGGATTTACAAACAAGTTGTTTGTACAGGTTTTTTTAAGACGACATCCAGTATGCAATATTTGATGAGTTTTTCTTAATCAAGAACGTCATTATGACATTATGAACTTTTTAGAGCAACCCGAATTTTTATTTCAAGCAGGACGTGACTGGCCCAAATGGGCAAGAAAAAAAATCAGCATTCATTGCAGACCAGGCGAATACTCCGTATAATCACCTCGCAAACTGTATTGAAAGAAACGCCTGACAGCACCTGTGATCCTTAACGAAATCATGACAAAAGCACCTGCAAATATTATTTTGATCGGCATGCCCGGCTCTGGCAAGAGTACTGTTGGATCCCTCCTTGCCAGCAAGATATCCCGCAACTTTCTGGATACAGACCAGGTTATTCAGGAATCACAAGGGCGGGCATTGCAGGATATTGTAAATACAGAGGGACAGGCTGTGCTCCGGGTTCTTGAAGAACACGTCTTGCTGAACCTTACTGTACAAAATTATGTCATTGCCACAGGAGGAAGCGCTGTTTACAGTGAGCAAGGCATGGTGCATCTCAAAGCCAGTGGTCTTGTTCTTTTTCTTGATGCAGATAAAATCACCTTGGAGTCGAGAATCCATAATTTCAGTTCACGAGGTCTTATCAAGCAACCAGGTCAGACCTTTGCGCAATTATTTGACGAACGTCTTCCGTTATACAGGAAATATGCAGATATCATCATTAACAGCACAGGGCAGACGCAAGAAGGAGTTTGTGTCGATATTATTGCCGAACTGGAGAAAAATAATATATAATGAACGAGAAAAAACGACCACGCTGCATCATTCTTGCCATAACAGGGGCCACGGGTATGTTGTATGTCAGAGCCTTACTTGACCTGTTGGCAGATCAGGATGTGGCTGTGGATGCGATTATTTCTGATTCCGGTAGAAAAGTCCTTCGGTTAGAGCAGGATATGGGACCTGAAGATCTGCCTGGTATCAAGCGTTGGTTTGCAGCAGGTAATTTTACCGCCCCTCCGGCCTCGGGATCAGCCCCTTATGATGCCATGATTATCCTGCCCTGTACGGTCGGAACTCTGGGAGCCATTGCCAGTGGTTTTTCTGGAAATCTGATCCACCGGGCAGCGGATGTCTGCCTGAAAGAGCGGCGGCCCTTGCTTCTTGCTGTCCGGGAGACGCCATTAAATCGCACCCATCTCAACAATATGCTGACTCTGCATGATGCCGGAGCAACCATTTGTCCACCCATGCCCTCTTTTTATTTGCATCCTCAGAACCTTCAGGAAATGGCTCGTCAGTTTGCCAGTCGGGTCTGTGATCAGATCGGGATTCATCTTGAGGGGATGCCTCGTTGGCAGGGTGTTATTTCCAGCTCGTCCCTTGGGGAGAGATAAACAACACAGCATGCAAAAAACAATGAAAACAGAGGGAAAGGGGCAGGATAAACAAAGTACAAAGATAAGGCCGGAACAACAAGTGTTCCGGCCTTTTGTTAATATAATAGTTAAACCAGCCTGTCTGAGATTCCTTAATCTTAGTCGCGTCCTCCACCAAAAAAGCTGAGTAACATAATAAAAAGATTTATAAAATCAAGGTAGAGCGCCAAAGCTCCGGTAATCGCACCCTTCTGAACCACATCGTCACCCTGCTGCATAATACCCTGCTCACCTATATTTTTGATCCTCTGAACATCATAAGCGGTCAAACCAACAAATACCAGCACACCAACAGCGGATATTGCCAGGTGCAGAGTTGAACTCCCTAAAAACATATTAACCACTGAGGCAAGGATAAGCCCGACCAGCCCCATAAACATAAAGGATCCTACCCCTGACAAATCCTTCTTGGTGACCAATCCATAAACTGCCATAGCCCCGAACATGCCAGCAGTAATCATAAAGGTAGCTGCGATTGATGTGCCCGTATAGCTAAGAAAAATCATAGAAAAAGTGAGCCCATTCAAAGCGGCATACACCACAAACAACGCCGTTGCCGTATTGGCCCGAATTTTCTCAATACGGGCAGAAAGGTAAACAACGAGACCAATCTCAGCAAGAAAAAGTAACCAATATACTCCTGAACTCGCCATGATGTATGCTAGATTAGTATTGGCAGTAAACCAGGCCACAACACCTGTCAAAGCCAACCCTCCCGCCATCCAGTTAAAGACCTTGGCCAGGAATATTGTTGAAGCCTCCTGCTGCGCCCTGACATTCACTGCGGTATTGCTCGCATACTTTGTTTCCATATTGTATAGTCTCCTGATAAAATTTAAAGGATTTACCACGTTGTGCCGCACACTCGACTGTCGGCTATACTATAATTATCTCTGATTAATGTAACCACTCTGTTGAAACAAGGCAAGGAATTCAGGAGAAAAGACTATGAAAATCGCGATCAGTGGCAAGGGCGGGGTCGGTAAGACAACCATCATGGCGTTATTGGCTGGAGAACTGAAAAGACAGGGGCGTAGGGTGCTGGTTATAGACGCTGATCCCAGTCCGCATATGGCAGAGACCTTGGGGGTTAAAAATGCACAAGAGGTGAAGCCCATTGCAGAAATGAACACCCTGCTGACAGAACGGGCCGGGAAAACCCAGGGATCTCCTTTTTACAACCTCAATCCAGAAGTAAATGATCTGCTACAAGATTTTATGCTGGAACAGGATGGCATCCGCCTGATGATTCTTGGTGCCGTGCAAACAGCCGAAGGAGGCTGTGCTTGTCCGGAAAATCATGTGCTTCGTAAAATGTTAAAAAAGATGCTTCTGAGTGCTGATGAAACCGTTCTGTTAGACATGGAAGCCGGGGTAGAACATCTGGGGCGGGGGACAGTGGCTGGGGCAGATTGTCTTCTGATTGTGACCATTCCATCCAGATCTGGTATTCGTACGGCCCTGAAGATTAAAAAAATGGCCGATGATGTGGGGATACCTCGGGTTTGTTTTGTCGGTAATCTGGTACAGGGGCAGGAGGATGAAAAATTTCTTGAACAGGAATTGGGAGAACAACCTCTTGTTTGTTTTCCAGACTCACAGGCTGTGCGCCGTGCTGAGCGGGCTGAGCAGGCAATACTTACGATCAAAGAAGGCTTACAGGAGGTTCCTGGGCAATTGGTAGAAAAGCTTTTCGTTACAGAATAACGGGTTCATATTGAGCAAAGAAACTGCCCTACATCAGAGTTATCTTTGTACTCGCTGCTCATTGCCTGGCCCACAAGAAAACTTTGAATATAGAGAAAGATGCAAAGAAAACGTGGGCTGGTATGAGTTCTGTTCAGAAATATATGTTCATCACCAGTTAAAAGAAACCAGCAGGCAACGAGAAGGAAAACAACTGATAACGAACCTAGGGTAACAAAGAAAAGTGTTTCAAATCCATTGATTGTTCCCTGTTTTTTTTTTCTGCTTAACTGATCTTTTTTTACAACCATATCAATTCCTCCTTTTTTGGTTCTTTTGTACATCAATTGATCATGGGTACGTTTTGATGTTCTGATTTGTGCGGTCAGGATAAGGGGTGTTACTGCTTGATTGTTTTTAATCAGCCAACCTTGTTATTATTACCTTCCTCCTTAAAGATTGAATACTGCAATCTTGTGTTATTTTTTATACCCATTAAGTCAAGAGTAAAAATTTTTAAATATTTAGCACTATTAATAATAATTATCTTTAAGGGTATTGTAACAGATGATTTGCAGATGTCAAGATTGATTCTCTGACAACGAAAAAACAGCGGATTGGGTTATGAGGTGTAAAAAAAGATGGAGATCCTGGTGCTTACATCAGAATAAGGGGTAATATTGAAGCGTGTTCAGCTTTGATGCAACTCATGAATGAGGCGTAGGCCAGTCAGGGTCAGGAGTGGATCAATGTCTGTGATGGAGGAACAGTACGGTGCAATCAGCTCTGCCATACCACCAGTGGCAATGATATTGACTTCCTCATTTTTTTGTTGCATTTCTTTGTATAAGAGATCAGTCATACGGTCAATCATGCCGCCAAAGCCGTACAGCATTCCTGAGCTGATTGCATCAACAGTATTGGTACCTATTACTGAAACAGGATTCTTTCCCAGGTCAATACGTGGTAATTTTGCTGTTTTGCCAGCAAGGGCATCAAGGGAAATTCCGATACCTGGATGAATCGTGCCGCCCAAGTACTCTCCTTTTTTGCTGACACAATCAAAGGTTATAGCTGTTCCAAAGTCAATAACTATCAGAGCAGTTTTAAAAGAATCCCAAGCTGCAACAGCATTGACAATTCTGTCTGCGCCAACTTCTGTCGGGCTTTCTGTACGGATGATAATGCCAGTATCTATCTGGTGGGAAACAGCCAAAGGAGGGGCGAGGCAGCCGGTAAGATATTTTTCCCCAAAATTGAGCCAGCTGGTTTCCAAGGTCGGAACAACCGAGCAGACAATAAAGGCGGTGATATCTCCTTGTTTGATACCATCCATCTGAAAGAGGGAGTGATAGCGGAGAGCCAGTTCATCAGCAGTGTTATGCCGGTCTGATTTTAACCGCCATTGATGGATCAGGTTTTGATCAGTAAATACACCGCTGACAGTATGTGAGTTACCCACATCAACAGTAAGGAGCATAGGTTAACGTTAACCAAGGGAAGAATTTTGTCTTTTGGTTGAGGTGTTCCTGATCTTTCCAAGAGTGAGTAAGAACAGGAGGGACACCTCTACGAATCTGAATATGATATGAGGACTTCATTATCAAAAAAAAAATCATCTGTCAAATCTCTTGTTCTCTCGCCATATTCTCCTTGTCATTATCTTGCTCAATTTGTTAGATATTCGGTCCCGAACCAAGGATTCAACTACGCTGGATTCTAACTATGAAATCGTGTACTTTGAAGAATTCCTGTAGTTTTTGTGATATCCCTTTACTGAGAAAATATATTCAAATATGAAAAAAATACAAATAATCGGCGGTGGTCTGGCTGGCTGTGAAGCTGCCTGGCAGGCTGCACAACGCAGTTGCACAGTTGAACTCTATGAAATGAAACCAACCCGGTTCAGCCCGGCCCATGAGTCAAAGTTATTGGGCGAACTGGTCTGCTCCAACTCGTTTCGTTCCAATGCCCCGGATTCAGCAGTAGGGTTGCTCAAGGAAGAAATGCGACGGCTGGGTTCATTGATTATGCGGGCAGCAGAGGCTACAGCTGTGCCAGCAGGGTCAGCCCTGGCTGTGGATCGACAGGAATTTGCCGCCTTTATTTCACAGGCAGTGGAAGAGCATCCAGGAATCACTGTTATTCGAGAGGAGGTGACCAGCCTGCCTGAAGTATCCGCAACAGGTTTTCCGGTTATTCTGGCCACAGGTCCATTGACCTCGGAGACCATGACTGCTGCCTTGGTTGAATTAACCGGGGAGCAGCATCTGGCTTTTTATGATGCCATTGCTCCGATTGTGGCAGCAGATTCCCTGGATATGGATATCATCTATCAAAAATCCCGCTGGGATGATGAAGGGCCTGGGGATTATCTCAATTGCCCCATGACAGAGGAGCAGTACCAGCATTTTATTGATGAGCTGGGAGCCGCAAAGACGGTGCCGCTGAAGTCTTTTGAAAAAACCAAGTATTTTGAGGGCTGTCTTCCCATTGAGGTGATGTGTGAACGGGGCAAGGAAACCCTGCGTTTTGGTCCCATGAAGCCAGTAGGGCTGGCTCATCCCAAGACCGGAGCCAAGGCCCATGCTGTTGTTCAGCTACGGGCAGAAAACCGGGGCAAGACCATGTATAACCTGGTGGGATTTCAAACCAAGCTTACCTATCCTGAGCAGAAGCGGGTCTTTCGGACTATCCCAGGCCTGGAAAAGGCTGAATTTGTGCGCTTGGGTTCCATTCATCGTAATACCTTTATCTGCGCCCCAGAGCTGCTGGATACCTCCTTGCAGATGAAAAAACGCCCCGGTCTGTTTCTGGCTGGTCAGCTCTCAGGGGTAGAAGGGTATGTGGAATCCACCGCAATGGGTTTGCTGGCAGGTATTAATGCGGCCTGTCTTTTATCAGAGAGGTCAATAATTCCACCGCCCCCGGCCACTGCTCTGGGAGCCTTAATCCATCATCTCACGGAAACAGAACCCAAGCATTTTCAGCCCTCCAACGTGAACTTTGGCCTTTTTCCTCCTTTGCAGAAAAAAATGCGTAAGCGGGATCGGGGGCAATTCCGGGCAAATCAGGCATTGGAGCTTTTGCAGGAATGGCAGCAGAGGATGTAGAGTTCAGCGGAATAAGGGCAGTTTGCAAACCGCCCTTGCTTTTTCCACGGAAAATTCGGTGTTACGGCTTTTTCGCTTCTTCACAGATTTTACGATAAGGATTGATGGTCATGACCGGGCAGCAGGCGTTTTTCACCACCTTATCAGCAACGCTCCCAAACATGATCCGCTCAAGGCCCTTATAGCCGTGGGTGCCCATCACGATCAGATTACAGTCAATCTCTCTGGCATAGTTCAGGATTTCTTCACTCACGTCACCGGTCAGCACCTTGCTGTGGACAGTAGCAACGCCAGCTTCATAGAAGTCCTTTTTCTTTTCCGCGATAAATTCATC
This sequence comes from Desulfobulbaceae bacterium, assembly GCA_011389815.1. Lineage (GTDB taxonomy): Bacteria > Desulfobacterota > Desulfobulbia > Desulfobulbales > Desulfobulbaceae > Electrothrix. The sequence continues at coordinate 8,779 of JAABTP010000011.1, forward strand.
CATCCGTTGTTGAGCAGATTTCAGGAGTTCCTCTTCCAGATTAGGCAGGTTGACTGGTGGGACAAAGAACCCGGAGTAATCTTCGAAATTTTGGACAACAAAGACCAAGTGCAGTTCTGCATTAAATTTTCCAGCGGTGTAACCAGCTGACTTTGCTATCATGTCGGCGTTGTCGGAAAAGTCAACCGGTGTGATAATAGTTTGGATTTCCTGCATGGTGTTCTCCTTTGTGCTGAATAACCCTGGGGTACAGCCCAAGGTTTTTAATATGAAGAGATGTATTATGATGTATTCAAACAGGCTGCAACTAAGCTGCACCTCTTGCGGTCTTCAGCGCAGCTTACTGCATATAAATCGGTTTTAGGGAGTCAGCAAAATATATTTTGCCCCTTTATGCTGGGCTTCGTAGGGGCGAACCTCTGTGTTCGCCCTGGTATACCGGCAGACACGCAGGTCTTGCCCCTACAGCTCTCGACGGAAAACGAGATATTTATTTCTGCTGCATCCCTTAGAAATCAACAAGTTCCACGTCAAAGACCAGCCAGGCATCAGGAGGAATAACCCCGCCTGCTCCTCGCGAACCATAGGCCAGTTCCGGTGGGATAATCAGGGTGCGCTTTTCACCTTTGCGCATATTAGAAAGAGCCTGGTCCCAGCCCTTGATTACTCGTCCCTCTCCCACAGGAAATTGAAGAGGTTCGCCACGATCATGAGAGCTGTCAAATTTTTTGTTGTTGGAAAGGAGACGGCCTGTGTAATGGACACTGATGGTCGTTCCCTGAACTGGTTTGTCGCCAGTACCTTCCTGATTCACAACCCAGTAAAGACCAGAATTACTGAAATGGACATCTGGCCATTTCTGTTTGATCATTTTTATGGTTGCTTCTTTCTCGTTTTCAGCAACGTTTTTCTGGCCCTGTTTTAACTTTTCCTGCATCAACTCAAAGGCTTCCTGATCGGTTTTAAAATTTTCTGCTGCCTCGCCAACCCGGATGATCTCCACGCTTTTTATTTCATCGTTTTGGGCAATGCTGTCAACAACATCCTGGCCTTCAATCACATGACCAAAAATGGTGTGTTTGCCGTTCAGGTGCGGGGTCGGAACATGGGTGATAAAGAATTGTGAACCATTGGTTCCCAGGCCAGCATTAGCCATAGCCAGAATACCAGGGCTGGTAAAACGTAGTTCAGGATCAAACTCATCAGCAAAGGTGTAACCAGGGCCACCGGTACCGGTTCCCAGGGGACAACCGCCCTGAATCATGAAGTCCTTAATGACTCTGTGGAATTTTAAGCCGTCATAGAAGCGAATTCCTGTGGGTTTTTCTGCACCACCATAGGTCAGGGTACCTTCAGCCAGTCCAACAAAGTTGATAACGGTCAGCGGAGCTTTATCATAATACAGGGAGAGCAGGATGTCTCCCTTGGGTGTGTGTATCTTTGCGTATAATCCGTCGTGCATTTTTTCTTCCTTATGTTCTTGAGGAGTTACCTCTTGTTCGGTGGTTGCTGAAACAGGCTGTTGTATAAAAATACACAATGCCGACAAGATAATGGGAATAATGAAACGTTTTGCAAGCAGGTTGCGCATAAATGCCTCCAACAGCAGATAATGTCTTTTTGCCTTGTTTAAGTTTTCAGAGCAGGATTCTGTACCTTAACAGAAAAACTGTATAGGTTGCTAACAAAACATGAGCCCAGTTGTCAAGAAAAACCAGAGTATTTCTTTTTTATTGTTGCACTTTCTTCACTATTGACGAAGAGAGATAATCCTGTTTATAATGATAAATCTTTCGGAAAGGTGGCAATGAATTGATTGCCCTTTGAAAAAGTGAGCTTTTTTCGGACCGAAAAGATAAGGACACTGTGTGCTGTACAACTTCTATCGCATAACCGGAGCAATATTTTATCCCCTGCTCGTTGCGGTGTCTCCGCTTTTTGATCAATGTAAACCAAATTGGTATGTGAGCCAGCGGCTTGGGCGGTATCAGTACCGATATCGAACAGCACCAGGAGGACTCCACGCGCAGTTGATCTGGATACATGCTGCTTCTGTTGGCGAGGTTCAAGCGGCTCAGGCACTTATTGCTTTTTTGCTTGATGCCTTGCCTGAGACTGGAATTTTTTTAACGACCATGACACGGCAGGGAAGGGCAGTGGCCTGCTCTCTGTTGCCCTCCCAAATTCGTTGCGAGTTGGTTCCCTTGGATATGCCCCAGGCAGTGGCCAGGGTTCTTCAAGATGTGCAACCGGATCTCTATATTTGCCTGGAAACAGAACTCTGGCCTGTGATGTTGACAACCTTGCACAAAGCCGGTGTGCCCATGCTCCTCCTCAATGGTCGGATCTCCGAGCGTTCCTTTCGTCAATACCAGCGTATTAAAGAGACGATTTCCTCTCTTTTGAACGGTTTTTCTCGTCTTGCTGTGATTACGGAGCAGGACCGTGAACGTTTTCAGCATCTTGGTGTTCCTGCTGATCGGATTCGGGTCTGTGGTAACCTGAAATACGGCCTGATGCAGTCTGCCACAGGACATGATGCTTCAGGAAGCAAATCCGCAGAACAAACAAAACAAGAGTACAGCCAATTGCTCGGGATTCAGTCTGATGACGTTGTATTTCTCTGCGGTTCCACCCGTACAGGAGAAGAGAAACTCCTTCTGCCTGTTTACCTTCAACTGCAAAAAAAATACGCTGACAAAATTCTGTGGATTCTTGCTCCCCGCCATTTGGAACGGTTGCCGGGAATTATGGCCTTCCTGGAACAGGCCGGATTGGGTTATGAACTGTTTTCGCAATGCTCTCAGTCCGTTGCAATGGCTGGCAAAACACGCCAGGAAAATATTATCCTGCTGGATAGTATAGGGGAGCTTGCCCGTTTGTATGCTGTTGGGGATTATATCTTTTGCGGGGGGAGTCTGGTTGACAAAGGGGGACATAATATAATGGAGCCTATTGCCCAACGAAAGCCGGTCTTTTTCGGTCCCTTTATGCAGGATTTTCAGGATGCCGTGGATTTGGTTCTTGCTGCTGGAGCTGGGGTGCAGGTTGCCTCGCCTGATGAGTTGTCAGAACGTCTGCTGGAGTATCCTGTGGATGCGCCTGCCTATGAGCATGCCTGCCTGGCGGCGGATCAGTTGGCGCAGACCCAACAGGGTGCGGTGATTCGGCAGGCGGAGATGGTGTTGCAGGTGTTGGATGCAAAACGAGTGTGAGGAATATTTTGTCAATGCAAAGTAATTCGTTCCAGTTCTTCACGCACAACCTTTCGCAGGGTTCCTTCGCTGATAGGATCTTGGTTTTTCTTCAGATATTCACGGAGTGCTTTGTTGATCATTGTTTGATAACCAGACCCGGAAGCGTCTGCCTGTTCACGAAAATCCTCAAGAACATCATTATCAAGGTAAATAGTGATGCGTGTTTTTCCAGGCTGTTGAATGACCGGGCCACGTTTAGCCGCAGAAAAGTCATATTCCTTTTTCATAGCGTTTTTTCTCTGCTGGGGTTGCCGGACGAGCTGAAAATTCACAGTAAAAGTGTACATATAATGTATGCATAGGTCAAGCGGAGTAATGAAGACCTGGATATTCGATATAAGGTCTGTGTGAAATTATCAATAGCCAATAATAGGCAACTAAGCGATTTTTAAACAGGTACAAAGGTGCTGGCCTACGTCAAAAAACGCTTAAAAACCAATATATTGCAGAGCGAATATAATTGATATAAGCTACGTTCTACATTTTGTGTACACCTGTCAAGCTAACCGCAAAATATAGTATGCTCGAAAGGTTGAATCCTTATATCGAATATCCAGATGAAGACAGATTGTTTTGAAAAAATAGGATAATTTATGAAATTAAAAAGAAACGATAAATGTCCGTGTGGTAGTGGAAAGAAATATAAAAAGTGTTGCTATCTTGATGAGGAAAAGAATGCCGAAATCCTCCGGTTAACCTCACAAACCAACAACTTCGATAAACTGGCTGAACTGCTTTCCCGACCGATGCAGATATACAGGCTGAAAGTTATCCTCAAAAGAATGGGATTTGAGGAGATAGGGGAAGAGGTCTCAAGAACCTTTGAGATAGGAGGTCGTTACAATTTATATGATCTGCATCTGGAAATCCAGCGTGCTTTTGCCTGGGATAATGACCATATGTTTTCATTCTACTTTGGTGGCGAGTTGTTTGACCGACCTAATGAATATTCCGGCAGTCCGCTTGGCGAGCATTTTGCGTCCAGAATAGGCCCATCTTCCAAGTCGGCTGCTAAAACCCAACTTCGTGATTTAGGACTAAAGAAAGAGCAAGGTTTCCTCTATTTGTTTGATTACGGGGATGAGTTGGTTCATGAAATTTTGGTGGAAGGAATCCGTGATAAAGAAGAGGATGAGAAAGGAGTTCCGGTTGTTGTCAAGAAAGTCGGGGAACCTCCTGCGCAATATGATGACAGTGAATATGAGGATTGGGAGGAAGATGATGAGTATTGAGCTGTTGACGACTCATAAAAGAAAAGCAAAGGCTCTTGAGAAAGAAAAAGCAACTTTGGAAAAAAAGCTGGAGTTGCTGATTAATACCAATATTCAAAATAATTAATTTTTTCATGAACCTTTTCATTACAAAACAAAGAACACGCTGTTTCCTGGTGGGATTTATCATAGGTTTTCTTTTCCATGTCCCAATATCCCAAGCCACAGAGTTTTATCTGTCCGTTGCTGGCAATAACGGGAAAGAGCATTGTGAGTCGCTGGAGATAAGAGGAAAGACGGCTGCATGCATCAATGAAAAAAAGGTTACTGGTTACGAGCTTGGCTTGATACGAGAGGTTGAGATTATTGACCAAGGAAAGATTACGCTTATTGGTCAACTCACCCCGGATTCAATTAAAATGATTAATTCGTCGAGCCAAAATGCTCGGGAATATGCAGAAACTGTCGAGAAGATAGAACACAGCAAAATCGGCTATCTTGTTCATAAGCTCAAACATATTAAATCGTTTGCTGATCTTCAAAGGCTCGGTGAAAAACAGTATCAAAAATACGGCCTGAATGGCGCATTGCATCTCTTTCTTCCCCTTTTGGGAGTGCTTTTTATTCTTGTTGGTTCACTTTGGTTTATTATCGTGGCCTTCCGCGTGCATATTCTCTGGGGGCTTGGCTGTCTCCTGATTCCCTTTGTGTCCTTATTTTTTCTTTTTTTCCACTGGCGAGCCGCAGCAAAGCCTTTTCTTTTGTCCGTTTTCGGGATTATTCTCGCCCTGTCAGGAATCTATCTTTTTGATACTCAACCGGTTCATGCGGTAAAGGAGAGAGCTACTGTTACTTCACCAATAAAGAAGAGCCAGAGAAAAGTAACGAGTAGGTTTCGTTGTCAGGGGAAAATATATTGTTCAGAGATGACCTCCTGTGCTGAAGCGAAATTTTACCTGAAGAACTGTCCCGGCGTTAAAATAGACGGTGATAATGACGGCGTTCCCTGCGAGCGTCAGTGGTGTAAATAGAATTCCTCTATATCCCTGAAAAATTGAAACCTCTTAAATTGCATTTCGGTGACAAGATTGAAATCTTTGTTACAAATAAAAGAGAAGCGATCATCAGTTCGGTTTCACGCAAGGTGAACGAAGTCTTTTGCAAACTGCGCAGGCCGGGTCAAAAACCAGTAACGCTTGAGGAGATGGATGAAGCTGTTAGGGCAAGTATGTAAGTATAGATTTTCTAAATTCAATGCGGAGGAAAAGATGGTGAAAGCGAATGAATTATTGTCTATTGCGGAATCATTGCCGATAGAATTGAAAATTCAAATGATTGAGAAACTTATCGGCAGTCTTAATCCTTCACAGGATAAGTTTGATAGATTATGGGCAGATGAAGCTGAAAAAAGAGTCTCTGATTTGAAAAACGGGATGGTGAAATCAATACCCGGAGAAGAAGTATTCAGAGAAATCAAAATGACATAAGGGCATAAGATTCCCTCTGCCAATGTATATTTAAATGTACGGCTACTAGCTTAAGTCGGGAAAAGAGTCCGGGTTCTGAGGTTTCTGAATTCGGCAAAAGCCCCATGATAGCCAGATGGTGGTCCAATGTACTAATCACGAATATGAGAAAGAAGCAATGAAAATTATAGGTGTAGCAGCAAGTCCGAGACAGAATAAATCCACCCGCTTCCTTTTGGAACAATGCCTTGACGCTGTTAAAAACTCAACAGAGGCCGCTGAAAAGGGTATTGAGGTTGAATTAATTGATCTTGCTCCGCTTGAAGTTAATGGCTGCATTGCCTGTGATGCCTGTAAAAAGGGTGTCCTGTGCAGTCAAAAAGATGGCTTCCAGTCTATCATTCCCAAACTTGCAGACCCGGAATTGGTTGGAATTATAATGGCGACCCCGGTTTATATGGGCTGCATGACCAGCCGGGCCAAGGCATTTATTGATCGAACCGTCATCTTTCGCCGTAATGGGTTTATGCTGAAGAATAAACTGGGCGGTGTTATTGCGGTGGGTGGTTCCCGAAACGGTGGGCAGGAGCTGACCGTGCAGGCCGTGCATGCGGCCATGATGATTCATGATATGATCATTGTTGGTGACGGCGATCATTTTGGAGGAGCAGCCTGGGCTAATCATCCAGACGGCTATGAGGCAGATGCAACAGGTATTGCCACAGCCAGGAATCTGGGGATACGTATGGGGGAGGTCGCTGCAACGTTGCGTGGATAGCTTTCTGTTATCTTCATTGCAAAGCGATACAGGGAGTGGTAAAAAGCATCGCAACGCAAACGCCGCAGGCGAAATCCATAGTCTATCTCTACAGAATTTTTTTCTATAAAAGTGCTGGATAATTTACTTGAGTCGCCCATCCTTTTCATTGTTTGATGCCCCGCCCCAGAGGGGCGGGATGAGATTTTATATGAAAGTACAGGTGGACTTTTTTTGGTTGTCTGACGCATTTTTATGTTTTGTTTTCTCGGCCTGTGGGCCGAGATGGGAGTTTATATGAAAGCATTCATCGCGCTTGAAGATGGCACCGTGCTTACAGGCCGCTCTTTTACCGGAGCCGGGGAAGCAGTGGGTGAAATAGTCTTTAATACCAGCATGAGCGGTTACCAGGAGGTCTTGACCGATCCCTCTTATACAGGCCAGCTGGTCACCATGACCTATCCCCTGATCGGTAATTACGGGGTCAATGAGGAGGATATGGAATCCTCGTCAGTCCATCCCCGCGCCTTTCTGGTGCGTGAGTATCAGGATGTTCCCAGTAATTTCAGAGCAACAGGAACGCTGGCTGAATTTTTGCAAAAATATGGCGTATTGGGTGTTGATGGCTTTGATACCCGAATGCTGACCCGGATTATCCGTAAGCATGGTGCTATGAAGGCGATTATCTCCACCGAGAATCTGAATGAGGCATCCTTAGTGCAACGGGCAAAAGAATGGTCTGGCCTGGTGGGTCGGGACATGGTCGCCCAGGTCACAACCGGAACAGCCTATAACTGGATCAATAATGCTCCGGCCGAAGGCGCCGATTTTTCCCCAGAGGCAGATGATAAATTTAAGGTGGTTGCCTATGATTTTGGTGTGAAATACAACCAGCTTCGTATTCTTAAAGAAAAGGGCTGCGCTGTCCATGTGGTTCCTGCCACCACCTCTGCTGAGGATGTGCTGGCCCTGAACCCGGACGGTGTTTTTCTTTCCAACGGCCCTGGCGACCCTGCCGGGGTAGATGGGGTTGTGGAAAACGTGCGCAAGCTTTTGGGCAAGAAGCCTGTCTTTGGCATCTGTCTTGGCCATCAGATTCTGGGACTGGCCTACGGGGCTTCCACCTATAAGCTTAAATTCGGTCACCGGGGCGGCAACCAGCCGGTCAAGGATTTGCAGACCGGCAAGGTGGAGATCACCTCGCAGAATCACGGATTCTGCGTTGATCAAGAAAATTTACCAGATCAGGTCGAGATAACCCATATTAATCTTAATGATGGCAGCCTGGAGGGAATGCGCCACACCGGGTTTCCGGCCTTTTCTGTGCAATATCATCCAGAGCACGCACCTGGTCCCCATGATGCTGTTTATCTTTTTGACCGTTTTATTGAGCTGATGGCCCAGTGACAGATGTTGTAGGGGCGAACCTGTGTGTTCGCCCTCTCATACCGGGCAGACACGTAGGTCTGCCCCTACGCTATCTGAAAAAACGATAATCATACCGGGTAGACACGCAGGTCTGCCCCTATATGAAATTTACATTAAATATTTCACATATCCTCTGTCATGCCAAAACGCACAGATATACATAAGATTCTCATTATCGGGTCCGGCCCGATCATTATCAGCCAGGCCTGTGAATTCGACTACTCCGGTGCCCAGGCCGTCAAGGCCCTCAAGGAAGAGGGCTATGAGGTGGTGCTGATCAACTCCAACCCGGCCACTATTATGACCGATCCAGGTTTGGCTGATCGTACCTATATTGAACCCATTACTCCGGAATACCTGATCAAGGTTATTGAGCGGGAGCGTCCTGATGCCATTCTGCCCACTCTGGGCGGACAGACCGCCCTGAACACCGCCATTAAGGTGGCTGAGACCGGGATTCTGGAAAAGTATAATGTCGAGATGCTGGCTGCAAATATCGATGTTATCCGCAAGGCCGAAGGTCGGGAAGAATTCCGTGATGCCATGGAAAAAATCGGCCTCAATGTGCCGAAATCTTTTATTGTCCATACCATTGAAGATGCTATGGATGCCGGTGACAAGATCGGTTTTCCCGTGATTGTTCGTCCCAGCTTCACCTTGGGCGGAACCGGCGGCGGGGTGGCCTATAACCGTCAGGAACTGCGGGAGATGTGTACAGCTGGCCTGGATCTTTCCATGACCACTGAGATCATGCTGGAGCGCAGCCTGCTGGGTTGGAAAGAATACGAGTTGGAGGTGGTACGGGACCGCAAGGATAACGTGGTTATTATCTGCTCCATCGAAAATATCGACGCCATGGGCGTACACACCGGTGATTCCATCACCGTGGCCCCGCAGCAGACCCTGTCTGATGTGGAGTACCAGGAGTTGCGGGACGCCTCCATTGCCATTATCCGGGAAATCGGGGTGGAGACTGGCGGTTCCAATGTTCAGTTTGCGGTCAACCCGGCAGACGGCGAAATCATGGTTATTGAGATGAATCCTCGGGTTTCCCGTTCTTCTGCCCTGGCTTCCAAGGCCACCGGCTTCCCCATTGCCAAGATTGCAGCCAAGCTGGCTGTGGGCTATACCCTGGATGAGTTAAAGAACGATATCACTCAGGAAACTTATGCCGCTTTTGAGCCCAGCATTGATTACTGTGTGGTCAAGATTCCCCGGTGGACCTTTGAGAAATTCCCTGAAGCCGATGATACCCTGACCACGGCCATGAAGTCGGTGGGCGAGACTATGTCCATGGGGCGCACCTTTAAAGAGGCCTTTCAGAAGGCCATGCGTTCTCTGGAAATCGGACGGATGGGCTTTGGCTTTGATGGCAAGGATGGGATGGAGGATCTGCATCAGGATGATCTGGAAAAGGCCCTTAAAGAACCCAGCTCCAAGCGTTTCTTTTTTCTCTTTGAGGCCATGCGACGGGGCATGTCCATTGAACGGATGCATGAGTTGAGCATGATTGACCCCTGGTATCTGCGCAACATGCAGCAGATCGTTGACATGGGCAAGAATATTGAGCAGCGGGGCTTTACCGGGCTTGATGCTGATTTCCTTTGCACGGTTAAACAACATGGTTTTTCTGATGTCCAATTGGGGTATCTCACTGGTACCTCAGAGGATGATATCCGTCAACTCCGTAAGGAAAAGGATGTCCTGCCGGTGTATAAGCTGGTGGACACCTGTGCTGCTGAGTTTGAATCCTACACGCCTTATTATTATTCCTGCTATGATCAGGAGAATGAATCCCTGCCTTCGGAGAATAAAAAAATCATCATCCTGGGTGGTGGGCCCAACCGAATCGGCCAAGGCATTGAGTTTGATTATTGCTGTGTCCATGCCTCCTTTGCCTTGGCAGAGATCGGGGTGGAATCCATCATGGTGAATTCCAACCCGGAAACCGTGTCCACGGATTATGATACATCAGATCGCCTCTATTTTGAACCGCTGACCCGTGAGGATGTACTCAATATCATTGAGCTGGAAAAGCCAGATGGTGTGATTGTTCAGTTTGGTGGTCAGACCCCACTCAATCTTGCTGTGGCCCTGGATAAGGCTGGGGTGAACATTATCGGGACCCCGCCCGATGCCATTGACCGGGCAGAGGACAGGAAGCGTTTTCAGCAGCTCTTGCAAAAGCTGGGGCTGAAGCAGCCGGAAAACGGCACAGTGAATAATCTGGAAGAAGCCCTGAAAGAGGTAGAGCGAATCGGCTATCCGGTTGTTATGCGTCCTTCCTATGTGCTGGGTGGTCGGGATATGCAGATCGTCTATAATGAGCAGGGCCTGCGGGAGTTCATGGCCCGGCCCACCATTATGGGCAGCGAGCATCCGGTTCTGCTGGATCGCTTTCTGAAAGATGCGGTTGAGGTGGATGTGGATGCGGTCTCTGACGGGACAATGACTGTGATTGGCGGGATCATGGAGCATATTGAAGAGGCTGGTATTCACTCTGGTGACTCGGCCTGTGTGCTGCCGCCCCATACTTTGTCTGAGAACATGATCAATGAGATCATGCGGGCCACCAAGGCCATGGCTGGTGAACTGGGCGTGATCGGCTTGATGAATGTGCAGTATGCAGTCAAGGGTGAGGAACTCTGTATTCTGGAGGTCAACCCACGGGCCTCACGGACCGTGCCCTTTGTGTCCAAGGCCACTGGTGTGCCTTTGGCTAAAATGGCAACCAAGGTGATGATGGGTATGACCCTGGAGGAACTGGGCTTTACTAAAGAGGTTGCCATTGATCATTGGGCGGTCAAAGAAGCGGTCTTTCCTTTTGATCGTTTTGAGAATGTGGATACCTTGCTTGGGCCGGAGATGAAATCCACTGGTGAGGTCATGGGGATAGATGGGGATCTGGGGCTGGCCCTGGCCAAGTCGCAGCAGGCAGCCAATCAGCAGGTGCCTCAAACCGGAACCGTGTTTATCTCTGTTCGTCGTGGTGATAAGAAGCCCTTGGTACCAGTGATCACGTCTCTGCTGGAACGCGGCTTTACAATTCTGGCTACTGATGGCACTGCTGAGAAGTTTACAGAATATGGTCTGGAATGTGAGCAGATCAATAAGATTTCTCAGGGACGGCCTCATATCCTGGACAAGATCAAGGACGGGCAGGTGCAGTGGATCATCAATACCTCATCCGGCAGCAGAACCACAGAGGATTCCTACCGGATCCGCCGGGCTGCTCTGGATTATCATGTTCCCTATACCACCACTGTGAGCGGGGCAGTGTCTATGGCCCAGGCTATTATTGCCTCTGCTGAGCAGGAGGTGGGGGTGAAGACGGTACAGGAGTTTTCCAGTCTAATCTAATGCCCACCAGCAAATATTCCGTTGTTATGTCGAAGTGTTGTGATTTTTGTAGGGGCACGACGTGCCGTGTCCCTACGGTATTCAGCCAGACCGCCACATCGCAGCCAGATAACGCAGGGTCAGGTGAATCCCTCCAATGCTGAGGCGAAGCAGAGTTTTTATTCCAAAGCGTTGGATCAGGTAGAAGGCATTATTCATGAAAAAGTTGACCTGAAGATTGGTCAGCAGTACCTCAGCATAATAGGCCCGCAAACTCATCTTGCTGGGCCGGATAGCAATATTACCAAAACTCCATTGCTCATAATCTGTTGGCTCAAAGAGGAGTCGATCCTGGAATTGCTGAAAAGCAGGCAGGCCAGGAAAGGGGGTCAGTGGTGAGAGCGAGGATATTTCCGGGCGCAGCTGGCGGATCGAACGGCGAAAGGCCTTGAAATCCTCATGATCCCAATTGGGGTGCAAAATAAAAGAGGCCCAGGCATCTATTCCCCATTGCCGGAGTAAGTGGCTGACCTTGAGATTATCTTCCACAGAAGCCTTTTTCTGATAACTTGCCAGCTCATCAGGATCAAAGGACTCATAGCCCACCAGCACTGCCTTGAGCCCGTGTCGGGCAAAACGGCGTACCCTTTCCTCATTATTCAGGATGCTCTGCACAGACCCGTAGCAGAGAAAGTTTTTGCGGATTCCTTCCTGGTCAAGGAAGTCACAGAGCTGTTCCAGCCGTTCTCCACTACAGAGGAAGTCATTATCAATGATCATGATGCTGGGTTCGTCGATGGTGCGAATCTGCGTAAAGATGACCTCCATGTCCTGGTGGGCCTCTTTGCCGCCCTCAAGTCGCCACCGCAGACAAAAAGAACAGCATTGGCTACATCCCTGGGAGGTTTGGAGTAAGGCACAGGGTTTATAGCCAAAATAGCTGTATTGGTCCCTGTATTGTTGGCAGGAACTGCGATCCGGCACCAGGTACTCGTTTTTTTGCCGGCGGATTTTCTTCGGGATTCCCTGTTGTACTGAGATTACGCCAGGAATATCAGGATCAGGTATGGCCTTGATGGGGGTTGCTAAGGCATGAAAGAGGCTATGCAGTCCCTCTGCTGTGGTTTGGTGCATCACATAATCGATAACCGGATCAGCAAAGGCCTGGGGCACGAGCTGGGCCTGGGTGCCGCCCACCACCACAGGAATGTTTTGATCAATGGTCTTGACAAGCCGGGCCAAGGCCAGCACATTCTCCACATCTATACAGAGCGCGGTGATCCCCACCGCTTCCGGTTGCATTTCCAGTAGATACTGCCCGATATTCACCTGTTCCGCCATCATATCCAGGATAGTGACCTGATGTTTTTCCTGGAGCACAGCAGAGACCGCCTCAAGCCCCAAAGGCTCGCAGAACATGAATTCGCCAATGGTGATGGCCTTGGGTGGACGGGGAGGGCGGATAAGGAGGATACGCATGGTGTTGGAGTAACCGGTGTGTCTCAATTTGAGTAAGGAGGCTGTCTCAAACCGAGCATAACGCTTTGCTCGGTGCGAGTATAGTGCTTTGCTCAATACGAGTATAACGCTATGCTCAATGTAAGTATAGTGCTTTGCTCAATTCGAGTAAAATACTTGTCTGTTGCGGAGGCGAGTAATCATCTGTCCTGTCGTTGCGCGGTTCGGGGTAAAGCTGCGGTGCCCTGCCTGATCGCTTCAAATAATCATTGATATGCTTGCTCGCTTTTTATAAGCTGAGTTTAAGCTCAGACAAAATCAGCATACGAGACAGAATGAAAGTTTATAGTGACTCAACACAAGAGAAGCGTGCATCCGAGAGAGTTCGGCTGGCCGGATATACTGTCAGTTTTATTGATGTTCATTGCAGTTCTTCGGTAACCGTCACGGATGTCTCCAATGAAGGGTTGCACATGATAAGAGTTCCGAGGAAACTGGCTTACAAAGAGACGCCGACAAGGATTACAGTTTCAGGAAATCTTCTTTCGGGAAACTGTTGCCTGACAATTATGCCGTGCTGGAGAAAGAAGGGGGTTGTTTATTGGGATGTCGGGTTTTATATCAACAGCCCGCCTGAATTCTGGAGAAAATTTGTCAGACTTATAAAGATACGGAACAGGTAGGAGTTACTTCATAACGAAACAGCTTCTCCGTCGCTGAATACAGTAATACCCCTCCATTCCGGCCGGGCGCGCCGGGATAACACAACACGATAGACGGGATAATGCATCTTCCCGTCTATCTCTTTTTTTCTGGAACCTGCCGTGATGATTATCCCTGTTTACAAACTGCCATACACGGTGGTAACCTGTCTGGCAGTTGTTATGATAAGGAGCGCGACAAGGAGCGAACCGCAGCATCCATCAAGCGAATAAAAAAGGGAAGAAAAAGCCATGCCATTGCCTCAGCAAGAACCGCAACAGCAGATCAGCGAACAGGAATACCTGGACGGTGAACTCCTCAGCGAAGTGAAGCACGAGTTCATTGACGGTGCTGTTTACGCAATGGCAGGGGCCAGTGCTGATCATGGCAGAATAGCAGGCAACCTTTTTGCCGCCTTCCTCCGCCATCTTCAGGAGCGGAAGTCACCATGTGAGCCTTTCCTGGCTGATATGAAAGTGAAGACCGGCAACAAGTTCTTTTACCCGGATGTGCTTATCTCCTGTGAACGAGAAGAGAATGACTCTTACCGCAATGCTCCTGTGAACGAGAAGAGAATGACTCTTACCGCAATGCCCCTGTGCTCATTATCGAGGTGGTCTCGCAATCAACCCGTAAAAAAGACAACACCATAAAACGACAGTCCTACCAGACTCTTCCCAGCCTGGAAGAATTCGTTCTGATTGAGCAGGATTTTGTCGATATTGAGGTCTGTCGGAGGAGCAAGCACTGGTGGCCTGAGCATTATTATCTCGGCGATGCAGTGCATTTTGATATCACGGTCAACAGACAGATGCTCTACTGCTTCTCCGGCGTGATTTCATCTCCCGGTAGTGGTGTCCGCTCAGGAACCTTGTCCAGTATGCTCCTGAATGCTGCTCTGTCCGCCTTCTTCGCCCGTTGTTTCAGATAATCTTCTGTTGTGATGGCGGAAATTTTTTCAGACACGGCAGAAGAGATGAACTGATTGATCGACACACCTTCACTGGAAGCTATTTGTTTGATGTGGCGATGAATAGAGTTGGGAAGTCGTAAACTGAGTGTGCTCATTGTATTGCCTCCAATATTTTTCCAGGGCGCAGGGCCGTTATGCCGAATTTATCAACCCCTTTAAAATCTTTCATATTATGGGTGACGATTATTTGTGTTTTTGACGCGACAGCCACCTCAAGGACATGATCATCCTTCGGATCTTTCAGGTATGGCCGCCACAAAAAATAGATTTTTTGAAATTCGCTGAGGGCACATATGTTGTCGAGGATTACGTTAACCTCATTGTCAGATATGCCCAATTCCTTTTGTTTTCGTTTCAGAACGTCTTCGTACTCAAAAAGCAATGTTGTTGATATAACCGGCGTTATTTCCCCGGCATCAATGCGTCGCAAAAGTTGATGCGATGCTCCTGATGAGGAATATAATCCTGAAAAAAGTACATTGGTGTCCATAATAATTCTTTTCATGTTTGCACGATACCATATGCGGTGTTAATCTGTCCAGCGATGGCGGTTAAGATAATGAGTGAAACCCGAAAAAATGTTAACAAACATTCAGAGGAGGTACAATGCACTATGCCCGGATAATCCTCACCCTAACCCTTGCCTTCCTTGTCCTGGCAGGCCCTTGGCCCGCCGCAGCCGAGGAAGAATTCGTCACCGCCCTGACCGGCAAGTTTCCCCCCCTTCAGCTATTACGACAACCAAGGGAACCTTGCCGGTTTTGACGTGGACGTCAGTCGGGAGATCGCCCAACGCATCAACCGTGAATCCCGGATTGTCGCCACGGAATGGGACGGCATTCTGGCAGGGCTGCTGGCAGAGAAATACGACGCCATCATCGGTTCAATGGCCATCACCCCGACCCGGCAAGAAAGCGTGGATTTCTCCACCCCCTATTACCATTCCGGTGCCCAGCTCTTTGTCCACCGCGATAACCCGGACAAGGTCTATTCGATCAGCGAGTGCAACGGCCTGCGCATTGCGGTCGTGCTCGGCGAGACCTACCAGCATTTCCTTGAAGAAAAATTCCCGGATGTTGAGGTGGTCACCCTCAAATCAGCAGCCGAGATCTTTGCCATGCTGGAGCAGAAGCGGATCACCGGTTTTGTCACGGATCGGCTGGTCGGGGCTTGGCAGACCAAGGAGGCAGGCCGTCCCTTTGTGCCGGTGGGCGAGATGCTCTATAAGGAGCGCATCGGTATCCCGGTGCGCAAGGATAATCCGGATCTGCTCGGCCAGATCAACACTGCCCTGGCCGCAATGGAGGATGACGGCACCATGCAGCGCATCCACCAACGTTATTTCGGCTTGGGCAAAACCTCCTCCTCCAAGCTCGGCACGATGGAGCCTTCGGTGATTGCGACCAAGCTGCTCAAGGGCTTTGCTGTCAGTCTCGGCATAGCCCTTGCTGCTCTCCTGCTCGGCTTTGTTCTGGCCATACCCAGCGGCCTGCTGCTGACCTTTCAGCGCGGCAGTCTCAAGCCGCTTCATTTTTTGGTGCGGGGCTTTGTTGATTTTATCCGGGGCACCCCTGTCCTGATCCAGCTCCTCTTTGTCTGGCTGGGTCTTGGCTTGTCACCCTTTCCGGCAGCCATCCTCACCTTAGGTATCTGCGCAATGGCTTATATGGCCGAGGTTATCCGGGCAGGCCTGATGAGTGTTGATCCGGGCCAGGACTTAGGAGCACGGGCCTTGGGACTTTCTCCCCTGGATCGTTTCCGCTTTGTGGTCTGGCCCCAGGCCTTCCGCATTGCTATCCCGCCCTTGATGAACTGCGTGGTGGCCCTGCTCAAGGACACAGCCTTGGTCTCGATCATCTCCATCCCCGAGCTGATTCGCGAGGCCCAGTCCATTATCAGCGTCACCTTTGAGCCGGGTCTCTACTACCTGATTGCCGGACTTATGTTCTTTGCTGTCACCTTCCCGCTGATGAAGCTCTCTGATCGCGTTGAACGATCCATCAAAGCCAAAGGATTTGCCCATGATTGAAGTACAAAACGTAGCCTACACCTATGCGGACGGAACAAAGGCAGTCAATGATGTCAGCATGACCTTCCCGGAACAGGGGATCTTTGCTGTTATGGGCCTGTCCGGTTCCGGTAAGACCACCCTGCTTAATTGCATTGCCCGTTTTCTTTCCCCGCAGCAGGGAGCAATTCTCCTGGATGGGCAGGATATCCAGGATATGAAAGAAGTCGATTTCCGGCAACAGGTCGGGGTGGTGTTTCAGCACCTGAACCTCTTTCCCCATCTGAACGTGCTGGAAAATATGATGCTGGCCTTGGAACGAGTCCAGGGGCGAAGCAAGAGCGAGGCAAAGGCGGAGGCGATGGATATCCTGAAGCGGCTCAATATTGGCGAGCTGGCAGCAAATTATCCTGCTCAGGTCAGCGGCGGTCAGGCCCAGCGGGTGGCTATTGCCCGAGGGCTGGCTCTGAAACCCAAATTCATGCTCCTGGATGAACCGACCAGTGCCTTAGATGCAGCCACGACCTCGGATTTCGCTCAATGGCTGCGGGAGTTACAGGAGTTCACCAGCTTTATTATTGTCACCCATGACCTGCCCTTTGCCGAACAGACCGCAGATCAAGGGGTGTTTATGGCACAGGGTCAGGTGCAGGAACAGGGCCGCCTTACCGAGGTATTGCAAAATCTTGACCGCTGCTGAGAAAAAATAAACCGAGAACAGGTTGACAGGGGCGGCTTCCTGAAATATTCTGCGTACTCATCTTATGAGAATTATACCCCCTTAAAAATATAATATATAGACGGAGAATATTATGAGCAAAAAAGTCGTCATTGTCGGTGGAGTTGCTGCTGGCCCCAAGGCTGCCTGTCATCTGAAAAGGGTTCAACCGGGCTGGGATGTCACTGTAGTGGATCAGGACAGCATGATATCCTACGGAGGTTGCGGTATTCCCTATTATGTGGGGGGAGATGTCTCGGACGAGGCAGAGCTGCGCTCCACCAGCTTTCACATGGTTCGTGACGAGCCCTTTTTCGCTGATGCCAAGGGAGTTGAGGTGCTTACCCGGACCAAGGCCCTGGCAATCGACCGGCAGAACAAGAAGCTTCAGGTGAAGAATCTGGACAGCGGTGAAGAGCAGGAACTCCCTTATGATAAGCTCATGCTGGCTACCGGTGCTTTCCCCTTTGTCCTGCCCATCCCTGGGGCGGAACTGGATGGCGTGTTTACTATTGCGAATCTGCATAAGGCCATTGAGATCAAGAAACGAATTGCTGCTGGTAAGGTGGGTAAGGTCGTGGTGATCGGCGGTGGAGCTATTGGCATTGAGATGGCTGAATCCTTTGCTGACCTCTGGGGCCTGGAAACAAGCCTGGTGGAGTTCATGCCCCAGCTTTTGCCCAAGCTGGTGGATGCCGACTTTGCCACCATGCTGCAAGGGCATCTTGAGGAGATGAAGGTGGCGGTCTACACCGACGAAGGCGCAACCGAGATCGTCGGGGATAGCGACGGCAAGGTCGTGGCCGTGAAAACACCTCAACGCACCTTGGAAGCAGATCTGGTGGTGATGGCGGCAGGTGTCCGTCCGCGCAGTGACTTGGCCAAAGAGGCAGGCTTGCTTGTGGAACCTTGGGGCGGTATCACGGTGAACAACAGGTTGCAGACCTCTGACCCGGATATCTACGCTGCTGGCGACTGTATTGCTGCCAAAAATCTGGTCACAGGAAAGCAGACCTTTGCGCCTATGGGTTCACTAGCCAATCGGGAGGGCAGGGTGGCTGCTGATAATATGGCAGGTCTTGCTGCCTCCTTTGAAGGTGTGGTGGGTTCCTTTATCATGAAAGCCTTTGATCGCTGTATTGCCGCCACCGGTATCACCTATGAGGCGGCTGTGGCAGAGGGTTTTGACGCGGATTACTCGCTGACAGCTCCGGCTGATCGTGCTCATTTTTTCCCAAATACAGCTGCGGTTATCTTTCAAATGGTCTTTGATAAGCGCACTCGCCGGGTGCTGGGCCTGCAGGGCTTTGGTATGATGAATGACTCTATCTCTGCCCGGATCAATGCTGCTGCGGTGATGATCAGCAAGGGCGCAACCATTGAGGACTTCATGATGGCGGAAATGGCCTATGCACCGCCCTTCTCTGCTGCTATTGATTCCCTGAACGCTGCTGCCTTTGTGGCAGATAACATCTGCGCGGGCCGGATGCGCCCTGTCAGTATGCAACGCTTTTATGCCTGGATGGATGATTTTTCCACAGAACCGGATTGGGTGGCCCTGGATATCCGTCATCCCAAGGAGGCAGCGGTCTTTGTTGAGAAGTTTGGTGCTGACAAATGGGTGGCAGTGCCCTATGCAGAGATGCGTCAATGCTTTGCAGAGGTCCCGGATGACAAGACCCTGATTATTCTTTGCGATGCCGGAACCCGTTCCTTTGAGGTTCAGGTCTTTTTGGATCATATAGGCAAGACAAACAGCCTTGTTTTGGGCGGCGGTTTTAATGTTATCCGCAGGCTCGGGGCTGACTGGTTGCCGCAATCGTAACTTCAATTCTGCAGGATAGGGGCACAGCCTGCTGTGTCCCTGCTGCGTTTCATCAATAATGCTGAAAAAAATACATATCCTGCTTGAGATGATCAAATTCAAGCACACGGTGTTTGCCTTACCCTTTGCCCTGATGGGGGCTTTTCTTGCTGCTCAAGGGTTCCCATCGTTGCAGGTGTTTTTTTGGGTACTTATAGCGATGGTTGGTGCTCGCACTGCTGCCATGACCTTTAACCGTATTGCCGATTATCGCTTTGATGCTGCCAATCCACGTACGGAAAAACGGGCCATCCCTGCTGGTGAAGTTTCGCTCAAGGAATCATGGCTCATGGTCGCATTGTCCTCGGGCCTGTTTTTTCTGGCCTGCTGGATGCTTAACCCCCTGGCCTTGTTCCTCTCGCCCTTGGCCCTGGGGTTGACCTTTTTTTACTCCCTGACCAAGCGTTTTACCTGGCTTTGTCATGTTATTTTGGGAATAGCCCTGGCCATTGCCCCGCTGGGCGGTTGGGTGGCTGTGCAGGGGAGCCTGGTTGGTTATCCCTGGATGCTTTCCCTTGGGGTGCTGTTTTGGGTCACTGGTTTTGATATTGTCTATGCCTCCCAGGATGCAGAGTTTGATCGCAAGGCCGGGTTGTATTCCATGCCTGCCTCGCTGGGGCGTAAAAATGCCTTTCGGCTGGCTGTAACCTTTCATGCCCTGGCCTTTGTGCTTTTCATCCTGACCGGTTACGTACAGGGGCTGAACATCGTCTATTATATCGGCATAGCTCTCACAGGAAGTGCCTTGTTTTATCAGCATCTCATAGTTAACCCGAGAGATCTCTCCCGGATTCAGGTTTCTTTTTTTTCCATGAACGGCTTTATCTCCTTGACCCTTTTTGTCGCTACCTGTATTTCTTTGTTGATGACAAGATGAGGCAAAGAGAAAGGGGGATACAAAGACAAAAAAAACAGCCCACTCCCGTGAAGGAGCAGACTGTCAGGTTGAGGTTATATTCAGGTTATGCAGTCTGTGTTACAAGGGAAAGAGTTTGAATCCTTTCCTTTCCTTTACGGTTGAATTACTGTTGAAGCACCTGAGCAGTTCTGTATTCTGGTTTCACCGGACAGGAACCAGTGTCCGGGTAGAAGTATACCTCCACCACAAACATCCCGTTTTCCTTTTCCGGCAGGATACGGATACGGACATTGCCGTGCAGCTTATCCGTTCCCAGTGATGCATCGGCCTTTTGCAGGATTTCGTTTCCCAAAGCAAAAGCTTCCTCCGGGGTTTTTCCGTAATCGCGAATACAGAGTTTGGCACTGCCTGGGCCACCGACAGTGGTTTTGTTGACTTTGAGGTTTTTCTCAGCTGCTGACAAGAGCGACGGGGTGCTGAGAAAAAGTGCTGTAAGAACGACCAGACTTCCGTTGAATAACCTTTTTGTGATTTTCATAATCTCCTCCTGGTATTTTAAAGGAAATAAAAAGCAGACAACCCGGCTGTCTCTCCAGATGAGACCCGTGGCTTTCCGACACCGCCTCACGGCGGCTGTGGCTTTTACAACTTTCCAGGGACTTGTGCTACTGCCCCTGACCAGAAAGTTTGCAGCCCGCTTTGCAAAACTATCGAGCACAACTACCACATTGCAGGGGCTGTGCCAAAACTCAAAAGGCAATGATGGTCCAATGGAAAAGTAGAGGAAAGTAGAGAAGAAAGGGTAAAAAATATACACCTGCTTACGTAAATGTATTTTTTGCTTTATGGCGTTTTGTACAGAAAATAGTACTTGTCACTGACAGAAAATGTCAAAACTCCTGCTTGTTAAAGTCGAAAAACAGATATTTAAAGTGCTTCCCGCCAAAGTTCAAAACCTGACAGCCAGCCATTTTTATGAATTGACAGGTGGGTACGTAGCAGATACATACCCGCTCCTCTGGTAAGAGGGGCGGGTGTCTTGTTTATGAGATCACTTGCAATGACGTGAGCAACTTCAAATGCGGTCCTGGTTACTCTTGCAGCAGCTGATATGCCAAATATTCTGGGTTGACCGGACAGGATTTCTTCTTGTCTGGAATTGAGTAGACTTCTACGACAAACATATCCTTTTCCTTTTCCGGCAAAACGCGGATACGCACATTGCCATGCAGCCTGTCTGCTCCTAACAGAGCATCTGCCTTTTCAAGGATTTTTGCTCCAGCAGCAAAGGCTTCAGCAGGTGTTTTGCCATACTCCCGGATACAGAGTTTAGATGTTCCTGGACCTCCCACCGTGGTTTGGCCAACTTTTAAAGGCTCTTGGGCAGCAAGTGGAGCTGCGGTAAGGAAATAAGCTGCGAATACGGTCAGGCCAGTTTTGAATAAGGTGCTTGTTGCTTCCATAATTCTCCTCCTGATGCTAGGGGAAAAAGCATTTCCCCCGGTTGTCTCTTTATATTGAGACTCTTGGGTTTTCAGAATATTTTACAACCTGTTTTATCTCGTTGAGCATTTGCTCTTGTTCCCTCTTATACAGAAAGCATGCCAGTACAATATGATGCATGCTGATGAGCAGGGTTGATTGGTAAAAAAAATATGAGAGAGAAAGAAAAAAAATGATAGCTCTTATTGGATTATGATATATAAAAATATTTATGCAATATTCACATCTTTATAATATGACAAAAAGTGACCTAATATATGAATTTTAATGACAAAAAGAGACAGTATATCATTAATGTGCGAACAATCAGTCATAAAAGGATAGATAATGAATGTTAACAAGTATAAGTTTTTATTTATGTAAATCAATAGAATGATCACTTTTATTGTTTATTTTCTTACCTCTTTTTTTGACAAAAAATGTCACCATAAATATTTTTTATGCTGTAATGATAATATGTATATTTGTTTGCAATAAGATATATTTATAAAATTATATTGCAATAAATAATAAAGATGCTTGTTTGTATGTTTTGTTGGATGGATAAATAATGATTATATTTTATTAATTTGTAAGATTTATGTAGAAAATATCTATTATGAAATATTTTGTATATATTATGCAAAGGTATTGGTTAATCAATACAGCTATTGTTTTTATTGCTATTAGCGTGTTGTCACTTTGGCCTCTTGAAAGTGTACCTTCGGCACCGGGAAGCGATAAATTTCATCATCTTGTAGCCTATGCGGCCTTAGTTTTTCCTATTGCCTTGCGTAAGCCCCGTTTATGGCAGTTTATGGTTTTATTTTGCATTGCCTATAGTGGTTTTATCGAACTGGTACAACCTGTTGTGAATCGTTATGGGGAGTGGTTGAATATGGCGGCAAATGGTACAGGTGTGGTCTGCGGCATTCTCCTTGCGGAGGTCATGCAGCTGTGGGTGGAAAGGAAGAGAAAAGAATAAATTCCTTTCGCATGAGAGCTTTTAAAAGTGGATGCCGGGAGAGGAGAAAGGGATATTTTTTGGGAACTGACTGGTGGAAAACTGGTGGAGCTTTTAAAAAATATTTGGCGTAATCTTTTTTTTGATATGGTGGCGATAATAGAGGTTAACCACCAGGTAGAGAAAAAAATCCCAAGGGCGCTTCCAGAAGTCCTTGCGCAGAATTGTGCGTTGCAGAATAGATCCCAGGCTGAATACTTCTTCGTACAGTTGCCAATATGCCTGGGTGAGTTCTTCCGGGCTCATATGCCGTGGGATATGGACTGCTTCAGTGCCATTATAGGAGTAGAGATCGTGATTACATATTCGCCCCTGTGTCAGCATCTGTGTATAGAAATCTGTGCCCGGAATAGGTGTCAGGATGTAAAATCTTGGCACAACGATTTTGTTTTTTTTGATAAAATCAGCTGTCCGGGCAATACTTTCCTTGGTATCCCCGTCCGCACCTACCACCATTTCCGTGGACACGTCAATTCCCGCATCCTGAATAGTACGGATCAGAGCAGGATACTGGCTTGAGTCAGCCCAGTCTTTATCTATGGCTGCAAGGCTTTCCTGGGAAATGGATTCCAGGCCAAAGCTCAGGGCCCGGCAACCACTTTCTGCTGCTGCCTTGAGCAGGTCCGGACGATGGACAATTTCAATGGAGCATTGCGAGTACCAGGTCATGTTCAGCGGTTTGATTTGCTCGCATAACTGGAGGAGGTAGGAGGGGTGCGCCAGGATATTATCATCCAAAAGGAGGAATTTACGAAATCCCAGGTTTTGCACATAATGGATATCCCGCATCACTGCCGCTACCGGGCGTTGGTAATAGCGATTACGGTACAGGCAATGGACTGAGCAGAAAGAACAGGATTTGGGACAGCCTCTACCTGCTTGCACGGGTAAGAAGTCACCGATCTTTTTACCCAGCAGTAATTCATAGCGAGGCAGGGGAGGGTCAAGTTCTTTCAGTTGTTCTTCATAGTACGGTTGGAGACTGTCGTGCTGATAATCTTCCAGCAGCCTGGGCCAAGCCAGTTCTGCATCACCGATGACCACGGCGTCACAATATTTTTTTGCCTCTTTGGGCATCAGGCTGGCCATGTAGCCTCCCATGATCACGGTTTTGCCGAGGCCGCGAAATTCCTTGGCCAGATTAATGGAGCGCACAATACTATGTCCCATTCCAGACAGAGCAATGATATGTGCATCTGTATCATAGGGGATATCTTCAATGGTTTCCAGGCAGATTTCCACCTGCCAATCCTTAGGGGTAAGGGCTGCCAGCAGCGGCAGGGCCAGGCCAACAAAGTAGAGCCGCTTTTTTTTTATTGGTAAGCTATCAGAACCATAGGGTGAGGGTTGGATAAAGAGGATTTTCATGGCATGTTGTTTTTGTTTATAGATCGAATAACCTTGCCAAGGTATTGTAGGGTCACCCGGCTGGAGCCGAAAAAAAGTCGTACATTATCCCGTAACCCAAAACGTCGGAGCAGGTTAAGGAGAGATTTTGGACGAAAGGTAACAGTATGATAGAGCCTGATAATATTCCAGTAATACCCTGCCACAGAGAGTTTACCAGGACGAAGAACCAGATGGGCCAAGTCCCATTTTTCATACTCACTGCGTGGAATACGCAGGGCTGTTTCATAGCCCTCACCAGCAGCAGTGCCCTTGAGTGGGGTAAAGGGCTGAAGGTTGACAAAAGAAAGATTCATCTTTTTCAACCACTGGCCTAAATGACGAAAGTCTTTGCTGTTCCAGTCCATGTCCAGAATCATAGTGGCATAGCAATCCACCTGATGCTCAGCCAACACAGCCACAGCCTGTTCATTAATACTGAGGCTGGATTTTTTATTAAAGCGATCCAGATCCCTATCCAGGCAGGATTCAATCCCCACAATCACAGCCCGCAGGCCATTGGCAGCAAAACGACGGATGACCTCTGGGTGAGCAGCGATGAAGTCAGCCCTGCCATAGATCAGGAAACGTTTATCCATGTTGCGTTGTTCCAGTTCATCGCAAAAGGCCAGGACCCGGTCCGCATTGACCAGAAAATTATCATCCACAATATAGATTTCCTGCTCCGGGATCTGACAGAGTTCCTCCATGATATCAGGAAGAGGGCGTTCAAAATACTGGTGATCAGTGATTTCACGACAAAAGCAGAAATTGCAGTGGAAAGGACAGCCAAAGGAGGTTTTGAGCAGGGCGCAGGGATTATGAAAAAGATAGTAATAGCGATGGCGATAGCGGGCCACCTTGGAGCGGTCTGGAAAAGGATGAGAAAAAGAGGTCTCTTTGACAGGTCGGGGCTTATCAGGGTGCCATACACCAGCTATCTCCTGAAAAGACTGTTGTGTTGCGGCACAGTGTACCAGTTCCTGAAAAGTGGTCAGGCCGTTGGCGCAGATAATGGCATTCAAGGCAGGATGCTGAAAATCTTCTGGAACCACCTCTGCATGGACTCCACCCACCACAGTCAGGCATTCTGCTGACCAGGCCTTGATGGTCTCAGCCATTAGCTTGATAATGCGAACATGGGTGATATAGCCAGTCATGGCCACCAGATCAGGTTGGAACGCAGCGAGGAGATCAGGCAGGGGCCGTTTTTCCAGGATCATATCAAGAATATCTACCTGATGCCCTTGATCAGCAATGCTGGCAGCAAGGTATTCCAGCTCCAAAGGTTCGCAGAGCATCACATGCTGGAGGCCAATGGTTTCGCGACTGGGGCGGGGACGGATAAGGAGGATATTCATAAAAGGACTTTCGGGTTAGGTCACTCGGAAGACCTCTTCCAGAGTCGTAACCCCATCCAGTACCTTTTGCAGGCCATCCATGCGAAGGGTCAACATGGGGTTTTCTGGATCAGCCATTGCCTCTCGTTTAATTTGACCAGCATCGGAAGTTGTGAGGATGGTACTTCTGATCTGCTCGGACAGAACCATGAGTTCGTAGATCCCCAGCCGCCCATGGTACCCTGTATACAAACATTCTTCACAACCCCTGCCAAGATAAAGGTTAGCATCATGAAATTCCTGGGGCAGGGCTAACTGTTCCAGATACTCTGGAGCCGGTGTGTAGGCTTCCCGGCAATGGGGGCAGATTTTACGGACAAGTCGCTGGGCCATAATGGCGTTCACAGAGGATGAGACCAGGAAAGGCTCAACGCCCATATCGATCAGGCGGGTGACGGCACTGGCTGCATCATTGGTATGGAGGGTGGAGAAGACAAGATGGCCGGTCAGGGCCGCCTGAATGGCCATATTTGCTGTTTCGATATCCCTGATCTCACCAACAAGGATGATATCCGGATCCTGACGGACAATAGTGCGCAGGCCATTAGCAAAAGTCAGGTCAATTTTTGCATTCACCTGGACCTGACTGATCCCATTGATTTGATATTCTATAGGATCTTCTACCGTAATAATATTAACATCAGGCTGGTTCAGCACAGATAAGGCAGAATAAAGACTGGTTGTTTTACCGCTTCCTGTGGGGCCGGTGACCAGAATGATACCATGGGGTACCTTGATCAGCTTCATGAGCAGGTCCAGATCTCGGGAAGACATACCAAGTTGTTCCAGGGAAAGCAGCACATTGGATTTATCCAACAGGCGCATAACAATGCGCTCTCCAAAGGCTGTGGGCAGAGAAGAGACACGAAGGTCAATATTTTTATCTGCAATGCGGATTTCAATCCGTCCATCCTGGGGCAGGCGCTTTTCGGCAATATCCATTTTACCCATGATCTTAATCCTGGAGATCAACTTGGCCTGAACATGCTTTTGCGGGGTCAGCATATCATAAAGAATACCGTCAACACGCTTTCGGATTTTGACCCGGTCCTTATACGGCTCCACATGGATATCGCTGGCACCATCACGAACTGCCTGGGAAAGGATCAGGTTGACCAGTTTAATAACCGGTGCATCACTGGTATCGTCCAGCAGATCCGCTGTTTCTTCGATTTCTGAAAGAAGGGCTTCTGGATCATCCTCATCAATATCCTGGAGTACTTGATCTGCGGCCCCCTGGCTGGAGCGGTCGTAGGCAGTATTGACTGCAATAAGAATTTCTTCTTCCGGTGTAAGAACCGTTTTGATACCCTCCCAATGAAGAGACCTCTGAAGATCGTCCAGTTGTTGAAAATAGGCTGGGTCAGCCAGTGCAATAAAGGACTCGCTCGGTGTTGCAATAGGCATCATTTTGAATTTTTTCAAGAAACCTATAGAAACTTTATTCGTAAAAAAAGGATTGGTATCCGTAGGGAGCGATTTTCGCAGTTCAAGACCTGAGTGAAGACTGAGTGCGTGCAGCAGTTCGAGTTCAGTTATTTTTTTTTCCTGAACCAGAATATTGCCCAGCAATCCACCTTGTTCTGTTTGAATCTGCAGAGCATGGCTGATATCCTCTTCCTCAATATTAAAGGACTCTAAAAGAATTTGACCAAGAGGCTTCATGAGAGGATACCTGTTATTTCAGCCTTTGCTGTTTAATTTTTCTCAGGTTCTCACGAGCTGTATTGAGTAATGCCTGATCTTCTGCGGTATGTCCTGACTCACTTGCATCCTGACGGCTGTCAGCAAGCTCAAGAACCTGCTTATAGGTTTCTTCAGCCTTCTTGAATTGCTGTTCATGCTCGTAGATGATTCCCATATTAATCAGGGCATAGGGGTTTTCCGGGTCAATTTTCAGGGCCTGGAGAAAGTATCCTTGAGCAGCTTTGTATTCCTTTTGTTGCAACTTGGCAAATCCCAGGTCAATAAAGGCAAGCGCATGTTCTTGTTTGGGAACACTTTGCAGAGACTCTTCAGGAACATCTCCAGCCCCCTCCTGAACGTCCTCCATAACATCTCGTTTCCGCTGGTAGATATCTGCAAGTTGGGGCGAGCTTTCCACGATCCGGGGCATGATAAAGATAAACATATTGGTTTTATTATTACGATCTTCGTGAGTTTTAAACAGCCAGCCCAGCAAAGGGATGTCGCCAAACAAAGGAACTTTATAATCCCCGGAGGTGATATCCTGGCCGATCATACCGCCGATAACAACAATTTCTTCATTATGAACCACTACCGTGGTGTCGGCTGATCGTTTATAGGTGGTTGGAGTGGTCACTCCGGCTTCACTTTTGAGTCTGGTGACTTCAACGCCAATTTCCAGGCGAAGCAGGTTTGCCTGATTAATCTGCGGGGTAATTTTTAGAGTCGTACCGACATCCTTGTACTCGTAGTTCGTGTAATCCTGGGTGCTTCCAGTGTCGGATGTATTTTTACTCGTAATATAGGGAACGTTTTGTCCAACTGTAATGGTTGCTTCTTTATTATCAGTGGTTAAAACCTGTGGGGTTGCAATGATGTTGATATCTGAATCTCTCTTAAAGGCATTAAGTACTGCGCCAATATCCGGGAAATAGACCCCGCCTATTTTAACACCTTTTTTCAGAAGGCCCAAGGTTGCTCCATCAGCCATCCCGGCAACCCCTGAATCAATTCCTTTGAGCAATCCAAAGTTATTATCAGTAAACCCGCTCCCCAGGGTACCGGTTTCATCGTGAAAACTTCCTAAGCCTCCCCATTCGACACCCAGCTGGAAGTTTTTTTCAATGGATACTTCCATAATCAGGGCTTCCAGGTAGACCATACGCCGGGGGATATCAAGCTTTTCAATGATCTCTTCCAGAATCACGTATTCTTCTTTGGGAGCTGTGATAATCAGGGAATTTGTTTCCGGATCTGCGTTGATTTGCAGGTTTGTGGACAAAGGAGGGGCCTTTGACGCCTCTTCCTTGGTATTCTTTCTTGCTGTTGTTCCTGACTGTTTGGTTGGCAGACTGGTCAGCACCTTGACCAGCTCTTCGGCATTGGCGTGCTGAAGATAGTAGACATGGATCTTTCCACCGCTTTTTGGTGCCTTGGTATCCAGTTGTTCCAAAAGGCTTCGGAGTTTTTCTATTTGGGCCTTGGGTGCGAAAACAATAAGGGAATTCGTGCGTTCATAGGGGATAATTTTGATATTTGAGGACGAGCTGCTGCTCCGGGTTCTTCGCCTGGATTGGACAAAGAGTTGGCTGATGGATTTACCCACATCAGTGACAGAGGCATACTGCAAAGGAATAATAACCAGCTCTTCATCCACAGCTGGCACATCAATTTCTTCAATAATTTCCATCAAACGTTTGATGTTGGATTGGACATCTGTCAGAATCAACATCCCGGACTGGGCATGAGCAATTACATTGCTTGTTTTGGAAAGCAGGGGAGTGAGTATCTTTCTCAGTTCATCTGGATCAGAGTGCTTCATTGGAATAATCCGGGTGACAACCTTGTCGTCTGAAGAATACTTTGCCCCGGCCTTGACCGTGGGAATACTTTTTGAACGCGCTTCAACAGCAGGGACAATTTTGATGATTGGCCCACTGGGAACGGTCGTAAATCCATGGACTTCCAGGACAGATTCAAAGACCTGATAGGCATCTTTTTCTGTCATGCGGGTTGGAGAGATGACAGTAACCTTTCCTTTAACAGTGCGGTCAACAATAAAGTTTTTTCCTGTCAACTCACTGATGTATTTAATGAAAACATTAATATCAACATCATTGAAATCAATGGTCACATATTGCTGTCCGTCTTCCTCCTGGGATTGACCAGTGCTTTCAGCAAAGCTGTTCGGCAGGCAGATACACAGGGAAAACAACACAGTAATAGATGCTATAGATAATGTTCGGAATATACGTTGTACTAAAGAGAAAGAAATTTTCATAATATATTGCAATGCAAAAAGGGTTGTCCTTATCCCTATAACTCTCATCCCACCACCAAGGGAGGGATAACAAAATATGGAAGTTGATCAGACGACTCCAAGGAGCCGTCGGTACTTTCAAATAAGCTTCCATCCCTCCCCTTGGGAGGGATCACAAAGCATACCCGGTACTTTCACGTAAATAATTAACAGGTAAACAGTACGTCGACAAGTATCAAAATATCAAAAGCTAATCGGTCAGGCATGCCGGATCAAAGGCATATTCCCCATTGAGCCAGTCTATAATTTCCTGAGCATAGGGACTGGTATAGCAGCTGTATTGCATAATAAGTGCTTTTTTTTGGGCCGGGTTGATATGATCCAGCCCTTGGGTATGCAGTATATCAATATCGTTAAGGAGTTGCTGCGCAAGTCTTTTTTCGCCTACCTGTTGGACAGCCTCTTGTCTGGTTTTCTGCAGGTCATAATGTTCCTTTTCAGCATAACTGCGTGGAAGCGAATATAAGGGAATGCGGGAAAGCCAGGCCTGATTCATAGGATTTGCAGCATGGCCTGCAGTCAGTTCAACCAGCGACCCCGGACGATTCTCAAAAGGTTTCAGAAGGATGAACTGAGAGGTCACCCTTCCGTCATTCACTGGATAGTTATCCCAGAGAAACGGTTTCCGCCCCAGAAGTTCACTCACTTCTTGTACATGGGATTCTGGAAATTCCTGTGAACAAACTTTCGGGCCTGTCCAGAAAATATCAATTTGAGGCGGTAGTCCTTTTGCTAAATCCTGAAAATATCCTTTTGGACGTGTACCAAACACCTTTTCCAGAACCGGGTCAAAGGAATAATAGGTAGGGCACATTATGACCTTGTCAGCTGTTGTCTTGTTCAGGACATCAAGGGTAATTTCAGCCTGCTTTTGCGCCAAATCTGGTACATCTCCGTGCATATCATCAAAGAGTACACAGAGTAAGTTGATCCCTAATTCATTAAAGAGCGTTATTTTCTCGTGTAGGCTTTTTCGGGCAGAACGATCATAGTTGTTATACATTTCAAAGGGGCTGAGTCCAATACCAAAGTCCAGCCCCAGGTTTTGATAATGATTGATTAATCGCTGAAGTTGGATAAAAATTTCAGCAGGCCAGTCTTCCTCCCATTTTTTGCGTAACCAGGGATCATTTTTGGGCGCATAGATGTAAAAATGATAGCCATTATCTTTCAAAAATTCTGCATAGTCAAACCGGGTTGCAAAAGACCATGCCCGGCCAAAGAAGCCTTCAATGATGCCTAAATACGGGGAGTTCATTCTTCTCATTCTTCTTCAGGCAACCTGTCCAGGTCCGGCAGAACTTCTTCATCCAGCTCATCTATGGGCATATCTTCTTCCATGTCAGAGGGATTACGAATCGGATTCCGACGAAAATTTACTCGACGATGGGGCCGTATAGCAGGAGGACGTCGCTGAGTTTTAATGCTCTTTTCTTCAACAGAATCATCTTCTTCAGGGTCTTCAAAGTCATCCATATCCTCCAGCTCTTCTTCAATCTGAGGGGGTTGTGGGGCAGGAGGTCGAGGGCTCCGGGTAATGAAAGGTAGGCCTGGTCCGCCGCCTTCTCGTTTTTTCATGAGCAAGGCTTCCTGGGCACCAAAGACATCAAGAATAACCTTACCCCGCTCAATGGATTCTATAATTGCGCCCTGGACAGCATCACCGATCTGATAGAGCTTTTGTTCGTTTTTGTTATCTTCAACAATAATAGCCCGTGCTGCTTGTTTATCACCCGTCACGGTACCCAAGAGAGTCAGATTTAATGCTGTTTGCACTTCCTTAACCGGCTGTTTCTCAATAAGAGTTGGTTGCTCTTCTGTGATTACTGGTTCCTCTTGCTGCGTGAGCTGGAAAATATTACGGCGAATGATCACCTGGAAGTCCGGGTTTTCATAATCAATTGTCTGCCCAACAGCAGGTACATCACCCGGCAAATCTGTAGGTAAGGTTTCCTCTCGGTTTTCAGAGGTTGTGGATTGGTCTTCAAGCGGTAAGCCAGGTGCTGTATTGGCAGTATGCTGATGGCGCAGTTCAGCAGGAGGACCCTCTGCATTAGGCTGGGGTTCTTCCTTGTCGCCTCTGTGCTGAATTGCTGGCCCTGGAGTTGGTAGCCCTGCAATGTCAAAGCAGCTGCGATGCAAGAGCTCCTTTTCCAGTTGAGCATATCCCAGATGAACAGCTGTATATGCCAGCACAAAGATGCCAGCTAATTTGAGCAGGATCTTGATCATCTTGCTGATCATTTTGCCGGGCTCCCTTTGGGCGTTTGCTGCAGCTGTTTTCTGATCAACCCCATCTGGTTATTAAATTGAGAAGGAAGACTGGGAAATTTAATACCTGGTGCTTTGAGGATCCCATTCACCGTAAAAGGAAGATCCCCTTTTTGCATTTCTTTTTTCAGGAGCGCCACAAGTGACGGGCTCTCCAGAGAAGAGGCAAATTCAGCTCTGGGCTGGAAAGAGCCTTTTACATCAACGTGGGAGAGTGAGCAGGGAACCATTGTCTGCATGCTGCCTTGAAAGTCTGCAGCAAATAAGGGCGCGTTCACCTTGCCTTGGCTTATGGATACTGTCCCTGCCTTAAATGTGAGTTTGGTCTCTATGGTGTCAAAGTCTATTTGCTTCATGCCCAAAACTGGCTGCTGCAGGCTCAGGGTGCCTTGTGCAAAGGTAAACTCCCCTTGCAGGGTATGGTTGTTCTTGTTCAGCATTCGTGTACCGGAAAAAGTACCTGATAAGGTACCATGCACAGTCCGTTGATATTCTTGCTGAATAAAGGCCAACTCGTTATTGTTTATCTGGATATCCTGCACTGTCCCATCATATTCAA
Organism: Desulfobulbaceae bacterium; assembly: GCA_011389815.1. GTDB lineage: Bacteria > Desulfobacterota > Desulfobulbia > Desulfobulbales > Desulfobulbaceae > Electrothrix. Next base: position 40,947 of record JAABTP010000011.1, read on the forward strand.
GGGCACTATGATCTTTTGTCACGCTCAGGTGTCCGGTGAGAGACCCCTGGAGGATATCGCAGGTGTATTTTCCTGCAACATTTCCTGTTTTTTTCCAGGTCATAAGATCAGGGCGCAGGTTAACTGATTGGACCTTGACGAGTGTATTGTGTTCTTTTTTCCCGGTAATGCTGATATTATGCAGCTGCACATTAAACGGTGGAAACAATATTATTTTTTCCACAGCCCATTGCAGGGTTGGAGTCATGATATTCAGATCCTTCTCAATCCTGCTCTTAAACGCCTCAGCAGGGAATTTATACCAGAGCAGCAGGAGCACAACTGCGACAGTATATATAAGGTATCCTGATAATTTCAGTAACTTCATAGTCATATTGCAGAGTGCCTAGTCACCGATTACATCCGTTTGGATCAGACTGATAACCTGCATAATCACGTCCAGGGTTCCAACCTCCTTCTTGTTCACCTGAATGGAGATACGTTTCAGTGCCACGGTATGCTCTGCGGATTCAACCCGTTCCAAAAAGGCAACCAGGAGATTAAGACGTATGGCTTTGAGCTTCATCTCAACCATTATTTGTTGGACAGCCCCTTCACCAGTGGGGTCAGAGGGTTTCATGTAGGAAATATTATCCTTGACCTTTGTTTCTGCACATTTTTCTTCAAGAAAGGCGAACAGACTGAAATCTGCTGGTCGGGCAGCAACCAGCTGTTCCAGAGTGTTACTCCGCTGGCTTAATCGACTGATTTCTTCCTGCATGGACTGCATTTCAACCAGATCTTTCTCCATTTTTTGTATCTTTTGCTCGTTTTCTTTTTTCTTGTTCAGAAGAGGAAAAAGGGCGAATTGCATAACAGCAAAGAGGATAAGTGCGCTCAGCAGAATGATCAGCGCTTTTTTATCGTTTTGCTTTAAAGAGGTCATGAGGTATGTTCTTCTCCTTCTGCACTGTTAAGCTGTAGTTTAATTTCAAAGCGAATGCCTTCGCCTTGCTTACCATTGGTTGCAGACACAATATTTACTGCTGCGTAACGATCTGATGCAGTAAGCAGGCTCTTAATGGTGTTGACATTTTTAAAGGCATCTGTTGTTCCTGTCATTTTGACGGAATCCTGATCAATAATCAACCGGGTGATATGCAGGTCAAGAGTCTCTGGAATTCGGGCTGAGATATCATAGAGAACGAAGAGTACCCGCTTTTCTTCGCTGAAAATCGGCATGGAAACAGACATGGTGTCCATCCCCTGTAGTTTAGAGCGCATATGGAGGAGCGGATCTCCACTGGGGCGTATTCCTGGAAAAGATTGTTGAAACACCTGTGTCATTTGCGTTGACAGCCTATCATGTTTCTTTTCCAGTTGGTGAACATCGCCAAAGAGGTAGCCTAAAGTCAGCAGAATAAAGCCACCAACTGTGGCTGCTGCTCCGATGAGCTGTTTTTTTGAGCCCAGCAGGTAATGTGGCAGGGAAAATTCGTCTTTGCGGAAGTTGAAACTCGTTGCTTTTCTTCCAGCTTTGGCAGCCTGTAACGCCAAGGCCAAAGGTCGGTCAAAGAGTTCAGGTTTCCATTGACCAGCAATATCTGCTGTCAGAGTCACAGTATCTATACGGACCAAATCAGATTGTTTCACTGGCAGGCCGAGTTCTGAAGCGACCTTTTTCTGAAATCCCTGATCGAGCAGCATAGAGCCGGTAAGCAGAATGTAATCTGGTTGCAGGTTGTTGGAAAATTGATACGTGAAGATGTCTATACTTTGTTCAACCGTGTGGCAAATCTGCTTGACAGCCTGTTCAGCCTTGTCTGGATCGTCTGTATGAATTTCTTTTCCATCAAAGGAGAAAAGGGTTTCTGTAAAAACCTCGGTTGGGTAGGGCAGCTCTCGCATAAAAGCAACAGCACCATGTTGAACAATAGCGATGGTGGCAGCAGAGGTTGCACAGGAAAGCACGATAAAATTTTCTGATTCCTGATCGGTCTGGCTCAGGCATTCTGCCAGCACAAAGTCAGTTGGACAAATTTTGTTTGGCTCCACTCCCTGTTCGCGAAAGACTGAGAGGTGCCGGGCCATGCGTTCTTTTTCAAGAGCAGCAGCCACCAGCTGGGTTTCTCCCTTTTCCTCATCCACCATTGCAGGATTGGTGGTGATAATGTGTTGATCAGCTGGAAGGAGCAGCTGTTCATCAAGTTCAAAAGGAAGGATTTGCTCTATCTTTTTACTATCAGTAAAGGGTAGAGTGATATTGCGCAGGCTCAGTTGCGAAAGGCCAAGGCCGATATCACAGCGTCCTTTGCCAGAATATTGCAGTTCTTCCAGCAAAAGAGGAAGTTGCTCTGAAAGCTGGTTTTCCTCATCAAGCTGACAAAAGGCGCAGGCAACCGCATTGCTCTCTTTACCGTTTCTGGAAACAGTTACTCCGGTTACCAGATCATCACTGATATCTATGCCCCAAAAAAGTGTCACCCGCTCTCTTACTGTCCGAATTCGGTCAAAGATTTTACCAGCACAGCCTGCTGCAAAAGCCGCTCCAGTCTGCTCAGGTCATCGCAGTTGACGATCTTTTTCTGTGTCATATCTGGAAGCCTCCCAAAGCGGACTTCCAGAACCTTGAGCACTGCTTTCCGGGCTTCCTCAAGCTGCCCCGTGCTTCTTCCCTGCTCAAGCCCCAAAGTGATCCCTAAGTCCCTTCCTTGCTCAAGCCCCAAATCTCTTCCCTGCTCAAGCCCCTGAAGCCGTCCCTCCTCTCTGGCTATCCGTTCCGTGCTGGTTATGTACGGCATCTTTCTCTCCTCCTCAAATGCTTCCAGTTCCTTTTTAAACTCCAACGCCTTGGGCTTCGGTAGTTTCAGCACATAGTCGATAAATCGGTACAGTCTGAAAATCTGTTCTTTGCTGTAGTTTTTCTGGTACAATTCCTTAGTCAGTTCCATTCTGAAGCTGTAGCGTTTGTCCACATCTCCCCCAGAGTGCAGTTTGGCCAGCTGCACTCTGGTCACAACAGCAAACGGGTTGTTGCTTTTCGCAGTTTCCTCAGTATCAAAGTCCAGCAGCTTAATCACCGGAAAAGTGAACTCAACCGAGCAACCGAATTGCTCCCGCAGAAAACGGCATGGCCTGAAGTCCTTGCTCCTGTCAACGAGAACCGCGATACTGACGACATCCTGCCGATACTTATCGAATATTCTGTAGTTGTACACATACATCCTTTCCTCAAAGCTGTCGTCCCTGTTGCCCTGCACTTCGATATGAATTAGAATCCACCTGACCGCTCCACTGTTGAGCAGGCGTACCTCAAGCAACTTGTCCGCCTCGCGCTTGATGTTGTCGCTATCGCAGAGGATCTCGTTTAACTCCTTGTCCAGGAACCTTATTTCCTTAGAAAAATCTATGGCTTTGTGCAAATCTGGCAGGTAGAAACGGAAAAAATCCTCGGTGAAATCTTCGATGATATCTTTCCATCCACCGTCCATGTCTGAAGGAGGTATTTGGTTGTTCATTGTATCTTCCAGTACAGCAGAACCTGCTCCTGATTTTCTTTGCGCTGGATGATTCCTTCGCCAATCCGTTGCAGACCTTGTTCCGTAGCAGTTACAGTTATTTTAAACAAGTTACTTTCAGTTGTCACCAGAGCAGAGTCAAAGGTGATATCCCCGGGAAACCCCGGAACATTGCGGTACCAGGTGACCTGATTAAGCATTTCTTGATTCACTTCATCTTCTCTGAACGAGATCATGTCAGCAGCAAGTTCTTCAGTCATATCATCGTGAAGGGCCTGAAGAACCAGTACAGGTGCTGTGTTGATATTGACCATACCCGGTTGCGCACCATTGGTCAAATAAGCAATGAGATGAGAGGTGGTATTTGCCTTGTTTTTCAGCTCGCTGTAAAGAATTTTTTGCTTCCATCCCTTCACCAATGCCAGGTCATCTATCAAGGACATAGGCCCATTAGCCGGAACATAGGGAGGATCAAGACTGCTGTAGTATCCTTTTTCCGCACCGTTTTCTTCTGTTTCATCGTTCTCATCCAACCAATCCATCAGACTGTCCAGCATAATAGCGGCTTGATTCTCGCCAAGCTCTTCAATGCCAAGGTTCTCCAGGAGGAGGAAACGCTTCCAGAGGCTTCGCTGAAGTTTTTCCGGGTCTTTCTTCTTGTCTTTCCCTTTTTGTTTTTTCTTCCAGGCCTTTTTTTCTTTCTCTGTCCAGACCAAGGCATTGGCCTGTAAGCGGCCAGACAGGTCTGTTACTGTAATATCCATGGAACCAGAAAAAAGTTGGCTGATCAGCGGTGAATCAATGACTCCCCAGCTATCCCATGAAGAATCTGATGCATCTCCTTCCTCATTTTTCTGCTGATCAGCAAGGAGAGCTGCCCGTGCAAGGTTAAGTCCGGACAGGAGCATGGCATCCAGGCGTACTGCTCTGCTTTGATTGACAGCAGCCTGCATCTGTCCATTCACTGAGGTGCTGAGGCGTACAGTGACCGCAACCAGAAAGGCAACAGTCAGCAATGCCAGAACCAGGGCCATGCCTGAACGGTCACGGAGAAAGGATAATGACATTATTCCTCCTCTGGTTTGCCCTGAATGAGGCCGGTGGGCAGCAATACGCTTGTCTGAAAGACCGTTGTTCGCTCTTCTTCTTTATTTCGCCAAAATTCCAGGCGACAGGTTACAGCAGCAGGCAGACGTCGTTTTGCTGCAGCCTCTTCATCACCATCTTGAACCGTGGTGTCCCAGCTCTCCTGCTGTGTTCCTGTATGATCATGATAGGTAAAACGCACAGAGCGGAGTTGATTTGCGAGAATATAGGCATCAACCTCATTGTTTTCGTTACCCTCTTCTCGTGGTCGTTGGAGAACATCGCTGCGCAAAAGCACCAAATGACCATCATGGTTTGGGTCTGATTGCACAGCATAGCTGACTCTGGCCATGCCCGGACTGTCATTTTCCGGATCAAAAACAAGATGGGCTAAGGAGGAGAAAGAGAGCAGAATGCCCTGGTCACCAGTACTGGTTCCCTGCTCACCAATGAATTCCCAGTCTTGGGTCAATAGTGCTGAACTCAGATCCTCGCTGATCCGTTCCATAGCGACCTGGGCCTGAAACGAGATCTCTCCTTGTTTGAGAGTAGCATCAATAGCATTAATGGAACCAGACAGGGCAACGGTCACCATAGCCACCACCAGACCGAGGATGGAGATCGCCAGCATGATTTCCAGCAAGGTAAAGCCTGACTCAGCACCGGACTGATGTGGACTGGACACGCTTATTCCCCTTCTATTGGCTCAATCTCAGCCATGATAACAGAACGGAGCCTGAAGACCTGGCTCTCATCTTCGTAGCGGCTGACCTCAAGAGTAACAAGCTTGAGCATACCCTCAATGCCTGTTATGCCGGTTTCATCCTCATACAATTCCCTGACCTCGGTCTGCCAGGTGTAATCCGCAAATGCATCATCAAAGTCTCCTGATGTGCTGCTTAAGACATCAAAGCCTTCCAGTTGCAGTTCTGTCAGCTTTTGCCGGGCCAGCATGGCTGCATTGGTTTCAAAGCGGGAGATACCTGCAATGGAAATACTCTGCGACTGGGAACCCAGAAGAGAGACAAAGGTCATGGCGATGATTGCCACTGCCACCATAACCTCAAGAAGGGTGAAGCCGTTTTGCGATGCGTTCATCTGCTCACAATTATCCGGTCATTTTCAAGCGTAACATAACCATCAAGGATTCGTGCAAGCCCGAGAAAGGGAGACAGTATAACAGTACGTTGATCTCCAGTATCGTTTTCTAAATGAATAGCTGCTTTTCGGGTATACCCTTTGCTGGTAAAAAGTATCCCTGTCTCATTATTATGTACTGTAGTATTCGCTGTCAGCGTCTCGTTCTCTGGCGTTTCTATGCCTGCCAGTCTCACAGAATCATCCAGCGTGACCCGCAAAAAGGCTTTATTCTGTTCTTCCTCTTCCATTTCCGGTATCCTTGTAACCGGTACAGTAACAAATTCTTTTGTATCAGGATCAAAGCGCAGGGTATAGCTGGTATGCCTGGCTCTGGCCTCTTGCGCTGTTGCCGTGACCAGGCTGACAATGCGCTGGGCTGTTGCACTGAGTTCATTGCTGTACAGGCTGGCTTGGATTTTAGGCATCGTAAAAACGGCTGTCAGGGAGATCAACACCATGACAACGATCAGTTCAAGAAGGGTAAAGCCCTGTTGCTTGGTCATGATTCCCAGCTATTGATCCCAGCTATTGATATCAGCATTCATGCCTTCACCGCCAGGTTCGTTATCAGCTCCATAGGACATGAGATCAAAATCGTCGTGCAAACCAGGACTGATGTAAATAAAATCATTGTCCCAGGGGTCTGTCGGGACAGCATTTTTGTCCAGATAGCCACCATCACGCCAGTTCTTGGCCAGCTTGCCTGTTGAAGGGGGTTCTATCAGGGCCTGTAATCCCTGATCAGTGGTAGGATATTTGCCATTATCCAGTTTATACAGCTTTAATGCCTGGCTGATTGCTCCGATATCGACCTCTGCCTTGGTGCGCCGGGCCTCATCAGGGCGATCCATGATACGGGGGACAATCATACCTGCAAGAATACCAAGGATCACAATGACCACCATGAGTTCAATCAGGGTGAAGCCTTGCTCGTTGTGCAGTATGGATCTGTTCTTCTTTTGGTTGTTGCTATTGTTTTTCAAAGTGCCACCTTTTATTATCTAGGTATCATCTTGTTATGAAATTGTTTTTCTTTAAAAAGTTTTTGAACTGCATAGGTAAAGCGAACTTTTCTTTTCAGAAGATATATTGAAAAAAAATATACTGGAAAAAGGGAGGGAATGCCATGCAAATATTTTTTAAGAGCAGAAAACTGTTGCTGAGGAAATGAATGTTTTGTTGCGGTTAGTGTCCCTTGAATCTACACCGTTCTGATTTCACCGAGCAGGTCAGGATGACGGTCAAGCAGTTTGAGCAATTTCACCAAAGACAGGGGCGGACGTGTCCTGCCGTTTTCATAGCGCGAAAATGCGTTGATGCCGCCGCCGAAGATCTCCGCTGCAGTGCGCTGATCAAGTCCGAGTTTTTTTCGCATCTTGGCGATAAAACTCGGATCGACAATCGCCGCATTGACCTGTTTAGAGAACTCACCGCCCACAGGGGTGCTCGGTCGGTACACGTCCTGCCAGATTTTATGATCGGCGTAGGTGGTCATGCTTTTATAAAAATCAGCGGGCGTGAGGGGATCTTTTCCCTGTTCCGCAAGGGGTACTGACAACAGCCAAAGGGCGATGCGGGGTTTGTTTTTCCATGCTGATATATTAACCTATTTGGTTAGTTTCGGCAAGAGCAGGGAACGGGTTTTATCAGCCTGCAGGAAGGATTGGACACCACCAGCGGGGGCAGGCTGGTCTTTCAGATCTTCGGGGCTTTGGCCGAGTTTGAACGAAACCTGATCCGGGAACGGACAAAGGCCGGGCTGGAGGCGGCACGGGCCAGGGGGGAAGGAACATGCCACCCCCCTATTTCCTCTATTGATTTTAAAATCGCTTGCTAGCGCACGAACGATTATGTAAAATAGAGTCGTACGTAAACTTAAGCTAAGGAGGATAATCAATGGCTATCACGGCATCAACCCTGCGGGGCAATATCTATAAACTGTTAGATAAAATTCTGGCATCAGGAAAACCTCTGGAGGTGGAAAGAAAAGGAGCGCGGTTGCAAATTATCCCTAAAAAACCAGTATCCAAGCTATCTCGACTAACAAAACATGCCTGCATACAGGGCAACCCTGAATCAATCATACATTTGGACTGGTCGGATGAGTGGAACAGCGATTTACCTTGATACCCATGTCGTAGTCTGGCTGTACAGCGGTGACCTGTCTCTGCTCTCAGAAAAAGCCTGTCAACTCATAGAAGAAAACGAGCTGCTGATTTCCCCACTGGTCCTGCTTGAACTTCAGTATTTATTTGAAATAAAAAGAATCACGGTTGAACCGACCGTTATTTTTGATTCGCTTGCGGAGAGCATAGGGCTGGAAAAATGCCGTGCATCTTTTGCACGGGTGATTACGGAAGCCATGCGGATCTCGTGGACGAGAGACCCTTTTGACAGGATCATCACCGCTACGGCAATGATTCATCAGGCTGGTTTGCTGACCAAGGATGAGATGATCAGGCAGGAGTGTGGGTTGGCGGTTTGGGACTGACCGGCCCCAAAAATGGTGCGGCTCACAAATCCCATCCTGCGTTTGGTTTGCGGGATGGGATTTTTCGTTTCAATGCCGCAGTGTTTGTAGTGCATGGGATGCATCACATGGCTGGAGCAGCAAGGACAGCCTGGATTGCCTCCAGGTTGTTGTCCGGCATGTGTCGGCAGGAAAACAGCAGAATATCATACTGATAATTTCACCTGACCTTCAACGGGCTGTTTTTCATAGCTAACCGTGTTATACTCCATGAAAATGCTTTTTAATCATAACATTGGAGGATGCACTTATGTTAACAAACGAACTCAATTGGTTTTTCTGGGTATTCAGTAAAGATTTTCGTCTAAACAGTATAGAGGCCTTCCAAACGCTTATTTTCCTGGCACTCGCCCAGTTTTTTGGTTTTTATAACCCCAAAGAACTTGCTGATTATTTAGGAATTAACACCCATGCGCTCTATAGGCACTTGAGATCATTTAGTGTTTACAGTATAAAGAGTATGCTTCTGAAATTTATGGTTAAACAAGCTGCTGAAGAACTAAAAAAGGTATTAAAAAAAAGTCCATCAACAATTTCCAGGAGTGGCATTACATTATCGGTAGATAACAGTGTAATTGATCGTTTTGGAAAAATGTTCCGTTGCACATATTCATGGTATAGCGGGAGATGGAAAAAAGTTGTAAATGGAAATGATCTACTTCCTGAATCCGTGAAGCTAATGCAATAAAAAAGCATTTGATATAAAATTAATATATTAATTTTTAAGGATAAAATGTATAGTAAGTACCTGTCTGAAAATTTAACCCAGCAGGTGAAAAATGAAACGTTTTATTCTTGAACAGTCCTCTGGTAACCGTTCAGACCCCTCTCATTTTTTTTACGCAGCAAGAGGCAGAGGAGGCACATCCAGCCCCTGGCGCCGAGCC
>JAABTP010000118.1 GCA_011389815.1 Desulfobulbaceae bacterium
GATATAGAAATTTTGAAAATTTCAGGCTCAGAGTATTTGCGGAACATGGCGTTCCCCACTAATCTGCGATGAGCCAATATTTTCTGCGAACAGGCGATATTGATTGGGGGCAAATAGACGACTCCGTATCGCAAGCGATTATAACCCATGAGGAACTTGAAGAGTATGTAGTTGCCTTTCCTTGTGATCTTACAGATAGGTCAGGAAAGAAAGGGAGGGGCAAAACCGGCTGGGAGCATTGGGACGTCCATGTTGCAAAATGGAAGAAAGAAGCTGCCGAACACGGCAATGCAACCCTTGGATTTACTGTCTGGACTCAGAGTGAGCTGCTCACTCGCCTGTCAAAATCGGAATCTGAAGGCTTGCGCCAGTATTGGTTTGGTGAAGTCGAGTTTTCACAACGATGGTTTAGAGAGCATGTTCAAGAAGGTATTACCTCACTTGATGAGAGATTTCACCCGGAAGATCATGTCGATGTTCGTATCCAGAAGCTTTTTTCAGTCATTGCCCGCCATCCCTCATATGTTGAGGAACTGAAGAGCAAACTCGCCTCTATTGCTGAAAATTCACTCTCGGCCAGCCGGTTTTCAGGGCTGACCGAGCAGCCTGATCCGCGCCTTTCTGATGAATTATTCAAGGCGCACCAGCAGTTGCTTACCGTGCAGGAAGAGTTTGATCTGCCTCCGCATCAGGATTGGAATATTGAGCAATGGGTACGTTTTGCCGATGAATTCCTCTCGTTGTTGAATACCTTGCTTGATTGGTGTTGGGAGTGTGCAAGAAAATTAGAACAGGACAGCCGTGAGAATAACGAAATATATCGCCAACGGAGTGAATTGTATTCACTCAAGGAGTCTGTAAAAGAGTTTCGTTCTCTCTGTGCAAGTGAATTCATGCAGGCAGAACAAGGCCGTTTTGCATTTATCGAAGGACGGGCAGGAACCGGGAAAAGCCATCTGTTCGGCCAAGAGGCATCCAGAGTTGCGGACGAAGGCGGAGCAGTCATTCTCGCGCTTGGTCAACGTATGAACGATGAAGATCCTTGGTCGCAATTTGCAAAACTCTTCCACTTGCCGAATAAAAATGCTGATGTTTTGCTCGGTGCCCTTGATGCTGCTGGCGAGGCAAGCGGGAACAGGGCGTTATTGTTGATAGATGCAATCAACGAGGGACCCGGCAGCAGGTTCTGGCGGAACCATATTTTGAGTTTTGCCGAAATGGTGCAAAAATACAAGAATATTGCCTGTGTTATTTCTTGCCGATCAGAGTATTTCCCCATTGCCATACCGGATTCCCTTGCTCATAAAACCCCAACCTTTTCCATCAGAGGTTTTGAGACCCATGAAGAACAGGTGAATGCGGCCAAGGTTTTTCTGGATCGCCGGGGAATAGCACGGCCAAGTACACCTTGGTTGGCCCCTGAATTCGTCAATCCGTTGTTTCTACGTTCGGTCTGTGTGTCCTTGGAGCGGGATGGCAAATCGGAATTTCCAACAGGACTGCATGGAACACGCCATATTCTCAACTATTATCTGGACAGCGTTGGGAAAAATATCAAAGCGGTAGAAGGCAGTTTGGCTTCCTTGCCTGCTGCTGTGAAAGGTTCTGTCGTTGAACTTGCCCAGACTATGATTTCCCTTCGTGAGGAATATCTCTCAATGAGTGAGGCGGAACAGGTGATCGGCAAGCACTTTCCGCAAACACCTCCTTGTTCTGAAACCAGTTGGCTTTTGGTTTTGTTGAGTAACGGTCTCGTTCGACGTGATCCGAATCCTCAGATAAGCGACGACCCTCTCGTAGAAGCTGAAGACGTGATTCGTTTCAGTTTTCAACGATTCCAAGATTTCCTGATGGGCGATACGCTTGTTGCCGACCATCAGGATGCAAGCATGCTTTTCAGTGATTCAGGGCCGCTGCAATTTATGCTGGATGAGAGGGGGATTTCTTGGCAATGGCGAGGTATGTTCGAGGCATTGTCTTCAATTATCCCGGAGAAATTTGGCTGTGAGCTTGTTGACATTTTACCTGATGATTCGATGAACACACCCTATTCGTGGGGAATTCATGAGGCATTTATTGAGAGTGTCAAGTGGCGGGAGAGAAGCGCATTTACTGATCGTTCCTTAGAACTTCTTAATTGCCAAAGAAATCCAACTGAAGTGCTGCTGGAGGTTGCAGTATCTGCTGATCATCCGTGGAATGCGAAACTGCTGCACCGTAATCTCGCAAAGCGCAAGCTCCCTGAGCGAGATGCCTTCTGGACAGTCTGGCTGAACAAGCAGTCGGTGGAAGATCAGGAGGAGGACTATTCTTCTGTCGGACGGCTGCTTGACTGGTGCCTGTCCGGGCAGGTTCCGCATACAAAACGGGAAAATCAGTTTTTGGCCGCCTTGACGCTGTGTTGGTTTTTCACAGCATCGAATCGGATTATTCGTGATAAGGCGACCAAGGCGTTGACCTCGCTTTTTATTGTGAGAGCGGACATCTTTTCTGATCTTTTGGAGCGTTTCAGGGATGTTGATGATCTATATATTCTTGAACGGCTCTTGGCCGCAGCCTATGGAGCAAGCTGTCGGGATCAAGAGCGGAGACGATTGGAAAGTTACAGCCGCATGGTTTTCAAATATATTTTCGCTGATAATACACCTCCCCTGGGACTTCTTCTGCGGGATTACGCATTGGGTATTATTGAGCTGGCCCAATATCATAATGCCCTCTCAGATGAAGTTGATTTTGATCGTTGCAAACCGCCCTACCAATCAAAACGAGTATGTTTTAATATCACCGAGGAAAAAGTGAAAGCACTGGCTCTCAAGGCAGATGGTGACGAGATTCTTCGCTCGGCGACAAACTGGATGGGAGATTTTGCACGATACGAAATTGAGCCAAGGATGAATCGCTTTCTCTCAGTGCCGTTGAGCAAAGAGGTACCGTTGACTTCGGAGCAACGCCTCCGTGTCTTTGAAAAGGAGGTTGTCGGGAATATAAAGGAAAGGGTTATAGCCTTAGACGAATTACGTACAACTGCCAATCCGTATGCCTATGGACTGTTCAGATATCCTTGGGAGAAGGAAACACAGGAATATGTTGAGCAGAGTGAAATTGATCAATGGCAGGAGGATATTCAAACAGTAGCAGATACTTTTTTGCTTTTACTTTCTGATACGGAGAGAGAACGATTTGAAAATGAAGCAGTACCTTACCTTTATGATCGAACCGAAAAAAGAAAAGAGCCGAAAAAGGTTGATATTGCGGCGGCAATGCGTTGGGTTGCCAACCGTGTCTACTGGACGGGATGGACTGCAAAACGATTTGCTCATGATCGTTCTCAGCATAAGGGAGGGCACGCTTATTCCCGTGACAGGCCGATTGTTGAACGGATAGGAAAAAAATATCAGTGGTTGGCCTTAGATGAGCTGCTGTGCCGTTTAACTGATAATAACTGGCTTGCAGGTGACTATGGCGGCAGTATGCCGAGATGCTATTCTTGCCCTACGGATGTTAGTTTTCATCGAGACATAGACCCGACTCTCATTGAGGAAGAAGAACTACGGAGACAGCTTGACGAAACGTCCCAAGATTGGTCGGATCAACCCAAAATTACGCTGCCAGAGGTTGCTGAAGATGAATTGGCAGCTTGGCCTTTTCTGGATGATCCCACCCGCCAACTGAAAGATATGCCGAAACGTCAGGATAATACAGGGGTAGACTGGATGGTTCTCTATGAATATCAATGTGTAAGTGAGCGATATCCAGAAGAGCAACAGGGAGAACATGGTGCTCGGCAAGAAGAATTCCGGTTCCTTATGTCTGTTGTTATGCGGAAAAATGAGATCAGCGGGATAGTCAACACGTTGAAGGCAAAAAAGGAACTGGATGTTTTTGATTTAGAACCTCCTCATCAGACTGACGAGGCGTTCCTTTATGAAGCCCCTTGGAGAACGACTTGGCCGGATTCCAAATGGAGATTTAATAATTGGGAGTCACCGGAAGGGGTTGGTATGGCCTTCCCAGTATTTCGTTACCATTGGGAGTCACATATGGATGGCTCGCTTCCAAACGGATTCAATACCCATCTCCCGGCTCCGTGGCTTGCAAAGGAGCTGAAACTTACCCCGAGACTCAATCAAACAGGTTGCTGGACAGCTCCGAATGGCGAAACGGTGTTCATGGAAATTGCAGGAGAAAAAAGTGGCAGCCTTTGTTTGTTGCGCAAAGACTTTGCTTCTCAACTGCTTGGTGATGACCTCTGTATTCTTTGGCTTTTGGTTGCCGAAAGAAACGCTTGGCCCGGCGGAAGTAATGACAATGCCGCTTGGAGACGTTCGGAAGGATTATGCTGGCATGATGGAAAGAAATTAAGAACAGCGAGTTGGAAACGTGACAACGGCAATGGTACTTCCGCCCAATATGCCGGGAAGGAGTAAAAAAAGGGCGAAAGATCTTTCGCCCTTCTACTTGGTTTAAGAACGCTTACCCCTCAAGTGCGGCTAATGCCGTCTTAATCCGTCCCATTCCTTCCTGAATAACCTCCATGGAAGTAGCAAAGGAGAACCGGACAAAGTCATCCGAACCAAAGGCAATACCCGGCACAGAGGCGACCTTGGCTTCATCCAGAAAGTAGGCTGACATATCAGCAGAGTCTTTCAGCTCTTTTCCATGAAAAGATTTACCGTAATAGGCAGAAAAATTCGGGAACACATAAAAGGCCCCGCTGGGATTCACGCAGGTAACGCCTTCAATGGATTCCAAGTCGCTGACAAAGAAATCACGGCGGGGCAGGAAGGCTTTCTTCATTACCTCGGGAAAATCCTGTGGTCCGGTCAGGGCAGCCAGGGCCGCATACTGGGACGGTGCAGCAGGGTTGGAGGTGGATTGGCTCTGTATCTTGTTCATGGCCTTGATCAGGTGCAGCGGCCCAGCAGAGTAGCCGATCCGCCAGCCTGTCATGGCAAAGGATTTAGAAACGCCGTTCAGGACAACGGTCTGCTCTCTCAGGGCAGGTTCCACATCCAGGATATGGGGCAGTTTGCCGTCCACATAGGTCACTGTCTCGTAGATATCATCAGTAACAATCAGCCAGCCATGCTTCAGGGCCATCTCTGCCACAGCCTTGAGGGCAGTGGTGGAAAAGACTGAACCAGAGGGGTTTGACGGGCTGTTAAGAAAAATTGCCCGTGTTTTATCGGTGGCCTTTGTCGCCAGAGTTTCCGGGTTCAGGTCAAAGTCCATAGACTCATCCAGAGGAACAATCACCGGAACCCCGCCAGCCAGCTGAACCATAGGCGGATAAGAAACCCAGTACGGAGCCGGAATCAGCACCTCATCACCAGGATTGAGCATGGCCTGAAAGATATTATACAGCCCGTGCTTACCGCCGCAACAGACCTGGATTTCGTCCGGGGTATAGTCCCAGCCGTGATCTTCCTTAAAACGCATGCAGACAGCTTCCCGCAATTCCGGGATACCAGGGACAGCTGTATAGCGAGTATGTCCGTCGTCAATGGCTTTTTTGCCAGCCTCGCAGACATGTTTCGGAGTGTCAAAATCCGGTTCACCAACGCTGAAATTCAGAATATCCTCACCAGCCGCTTTCAGCGCCTTGGCCTTGGCATTGATGGCCAAAGTAGGGGAGGGCGGTACCTGGAGTACGCGTTCAGCGAGAGTGATTATTTCCTGAGACATTTTTTTTTCCTCTTCAAGGGGGGGTATATGAAAGTGGCAGCAATTCTTTAGCATCGCCTGATCAACTTTCATGTTTTATTGTCCCTCCCCACAGGGGAGGGTCGGATGTTTATAAGGGAAAAGCTTCCTGCTGTATCAGGTTCTGGATCTTTTATCAAGGGCAATCGTGCCTGTTTTGCGGAATTCTTGCTTGCATGAAACGTGTTCAGGGGCCTGGAATTCTGTTCTCATCCGCATGCTGGAGCCCTTCCATCAGCAAGCCCATGAATTCTCCTAACCGTTTTTTTGTTCTGTAGGGGGCTGCTAATTCTTCTACGGTATAGGTGAAACTGCCATTTTCCTGGGTTAGCAGGATAAATAAAGCCTCCTTGCCCTGCAATTGACCATAGGTTGCATGGATAATATCGCCTTCTTTATTAAAGAGAACAGA
The DNA here is from genome assembly GCA_011389815.1 of Desulfobulbaceae bacterium. Classification (GTDB taxonomy): domain Bacteria; phylum Desulfobacterota; class Desulfobulbia; order Desulfobulbales; family Desulfobulbaceae; genus Electrothrix. The sequence continues at coordinate 6,116 of JAABTP010000118.1, forward strand.
GGCATGACCGTCTGGCAACATCAAATCAAGGGTGCCGGATTTTCTGCCGCTGTTGATCAGCTGAAAAAGGTCCACCAGGCTTATGCAGGCCAGTTCGCCGTTCATGCCGGAGTTGATTTGGCATGAGCGAATGAGATTGGCCTTGGCCCGTGTCATCATTATATTCCAAAAAAAACTGTTGAGATTGGGATAGCTTGAAAGGGCCTGTCTGAAGTTTTTTGAGTTGAGTACGATAAGCTGTACCGGTGAGAGAGAGCATACGGAAGGATAGGCGGGTCTGCCAGTGAGCAGGCTTGTTTCTCCGAAGATCTCCCCTCGCTTTAACCGGGCAAAGATTTCACCGTTTCTGTTCACTACCCCGGCCTGTCCAGCAATGAGAATATACAGATGCGTTCCTGGCATCCCCTCCTCAATCAGCATCTTATTTGCATCGTATCGGCGCAACTGCATCAGAAGTGCGAGATATTGCAACGTGTCGCAGTCAAGTTCATCAAAGAGTTTTACTCTGCGGAGAAAAGAATAAATTTTTTTTCGCACCAGTTCGGTTGCCTGCTTTTCTACTTCTCTGTTTTTTTCTTCAATCAGTTGTCCCTGCACCGTGACAGCGTAACTTTTTTGCGGCTTTTTGCATTCAAAGCGTATGAGTCCGGAGCAGCCTCCGCATGTGAATTTAATGCGCTGTGCTCCTTGGTGTTGGGATATCAGTGGGTTGACAGCTGCGCTCCGTCCAGGGGTCAAGAGGGTCTCGGGAACGGCCAGGACTTTCATGAATTCCTGCATAAGAAGCAGGCATGTCTGTTTGTCTCGCCTGGTGGTCAGCGTGAAATTACGGACAGTGAATTCTTCTCCCACACTATAGAGAGGGCAGGAATATGCTTCTGTTACTATAAAGATAAAATTACAAAATTCTTTCATTTGAGGCACCGATGGAAAATGTCTGCGGCAAGGGAAGCGCGTTCAGTGGAGTTTTGTCGGGCTGTCAGTAGACATTAAATATTCTGATGCAGGATAGGATGAACGCTCTACAACTCATTTAGAAAATTGACATTTTGCATAGATTATGATTATAGCAGATTGTTGTCAAGTAGTTTATTGTCGTGGGGAGATACTTTCCGGGCAGGAGTAGAGTTTTTCAGTCATATGCTTGCTCTTTGATCTTATTTGTATTATTAGTGATTTTTATAATCAACCACTGGAGGATGCTGTGAAAGAACGTATTGAATTTGAACTGGATGGTCAGCCGGTGGAGTCATCGTGAAAGTTTTGTTGATATTGCAGCCGGTAGGGAGTAGTGAGAGCAGATGAGAAAAACAAAAGAGAAGCAGCGACGGAGAAATATAGCTGGGCTTGGTGTTGGGTTGGTGATTGCAGTACTACTGTTGTTATTTTTCGCTGTGCTATGGCAGAATGCGGTGAAAGAACAGCAAGATGCTGTTGAACAAAGGAAGACTGCTCAACAGGAAACTGCTAAAATGCAACAACAGGTCCTTGAGGGAAACTATAATCTTGCCAAGATTCTTGAAGGGAAGGCCTTGGGTGCTCTCAAAAAAGCTGAGGATGATCGAAATAACAAGATGTATCAGCAGGCATTACTTCTTGCCTCAGCAGCTTTGCAACAGAAGCTTGAACCCGGTAAATTGGCCTTGGAGTCACGTTCTATAGACTGGCTCTTTACGACAGAAGTATTTTATAGTGCTTTGGCAGAACAATGGGTTTCTCCGACTGCAAATATCCATCAGGAAAGAGTCAACGATCTGGCCTTTAGCCCTGACGGAAAAAAAATAGTCTCTGCTTCAGGCAACACAATAAGGATATGGGACACGGCAACCGGCAAAGAATTGGCCGTTTTCAACGAAGATGAAAGAAGAATCAACGAGGTTATTTTCAGGCCCGGCGGCAAAATTGTTTCAAGATCGTCATTATGGGATAAAACAACAGTCCGGGTTCGGGATGCTGTAACTGGGGAAGAGTTGGCTGTTTTCAACGAGCGTGAAAAAAGCGTCAATAAGGTGACGTTCAGTCCTGACGGAAAAATCATTTTCATTTCATGGGAGAAGGAAAAAATCCAACTCCGGGATGCCGCAAGTGGTAAGGAATTGACCGTCTTGAAGGTACCTCAAGGAACTGTTACCCGCTTGGCTCTCAGTCCTGACGGCAGAAAAATTGCTTCAGCCGGGTCGGACAGGAGAATACGACTATGGGATACTGCAAGCGGTAAAGAATTGGCAGTCTTTGCAACGAAAATAAAAGATGTCAAAAAATTGGCTGTCAGCCCTGACGGCAGCAAGGTTGCCTTCGCATCAGGAGATAATACTATCCGGGTGTGGAATACAAAAGGTACTCAAGAAGCTATGGTTCTCAAAGGGCATGAATGGGGTATCTCCAGCATCGTTTTCAGCCCTGATGTCAGTAAAGTCGCCTCCTCTTCATGGGATAAAACCATCCGTCTCTGGGACGTAACTACTGGTAAGGAAATTTCCGTTTTGAGAGGTCATACCTATTCACTTGAAAACGTATCTTTCAGCCCTGATGGTCGTCTCTTGGCATCTGCGTCTGCGGATAAAACTGTTCGGGTGTGGGATGTTGAAAGCGGCAGAGAAGTCTCCAGTTTCAAGGGTCATTCAGGTGCTGTCAAAAGTATAGCTTTCAGTCCGGAAGGGCGTTATCTGGCATCTTCTTCCGGTGGAGAACCCTACCATGGTACCAGTACTGACAGTAATGTCGATTGCACCATCTGTCTGTGGGACATTGAGAAAGGCAGGGAGCTGAAGCGAATGGAAGGGCATGATGAAATTATATTAAACATTTCATTTAGCCCTGACGGGCGTTACCTGGCATCTGCTTCCTGGGACAGAACAATCCGGTTGTGGGATATTGAGACCGGCAAAGAAATTTTCATTTTTAAAGATGATACCCCTTTTCTTGATGTCGCCTTCAGCACAGACGGACACTTCCTGGCAGCCGCTTCAGACAACGAAACAGTACGGTTATGGAATATTGATGATATCAACAATCCAAAACTGCTGAAAGAATATAAGGATATGTCGATAAACGTATCGTTCACCCCTGACAGCGGAAAAATGATCTTCAATTCCTGGGACGGCACTGCGCGCTTATGGGACATTGCAAGTGACAGCGAGTATTCTGTTTTCAGTAAAAATATTTCATCAGATTATTTCGGGAGGAGTATTGCTATTCATCCTGATGGAAATATAATTGCATTCGCTTCCAAAGATAGATCAATACGCCTGTGGGAGGCTGACAGCGGCAAGCAGATCACCATCCTCAAGGGTCATACCGGCGATGTAACAGACATATCTTTCAGCCCTGACGGTACATTGTTGGCATCAGCCTCAGCAGACGAGACTGTCCGTCTATGGGGTGTTGAAAACGGCAGGGAAATTTCTGTTTTTAGAGGCCACAGCGAAACCGTCACCAGCGTGGCCTTCAGTCCTGATGGTCGTCATCTATTTTCCGCATCAGATGATTACACAATACGTTCCTGGGAAATTGAAAACATGAGGACTGACTTTTTAAAGAGCCTGCGTTCTTCTTCTCAAGGATATGTTTTTTTAAGCCCGGACAGACGTACTGTTGCTCAATATTCCTCTAAACAACAATTATTGCGGATACTGGATATCAAGAGCGGCAGAGAACTCTTTGCGACAACGTTGGAAAAACGTCTTGTCTCTCCTTTAAGTGCGGCCTTTCGGCCAAATTATCATCAGATTGCGTATGGTTATGAAGATGGCGAAATACATCTGTTAAACATTGATAACGGATATAAACTCTTCTCGTTGAAAGGGCATATGAGTTACGTCGTTTGTCTTACCTTCAGTCCTGATGGTAAAACGTTGACCTCTGCTTCGAATGATAAAACTATACGGATTTGGGACATGGAGAGTGGGCAGCAACGTGCCGTCCTAAAAGGACATACAAATACTATCAACTGCGTAACCTTCAGTCCTGACGGCAGGAAACTGGCCTCCGGTTCAAGTGATAATACAGTACGGATTTGGGATACGGCTAGCGGGCAGGAACTAGCTGTATTAACAGGTCATCGTTCTCATATTATCGGTCTGGCCTTCTCTCCCGACGGAAAGAGCTTGGTCTCCTATTCAGGAAATAATGTTATACGGATTTGGAATACAAAGAGTGGGCAGGAACTGCTTACTGTGAGTAAATACGCTGTCCACCCGTGGACTGTGGGACACCCTCGTTTAAGGAGAGGTGTAGCCGTTACCCCAGATGGAAAAAGACTGGCTTTTGCTTCACGAGGGGGAATTATACGACTCCTGGAGCTTGCAAGCGGAAAAGAACTTGCTACCCATGTCAGTCGTACCCGTGGAATTTCAGATATATCCTTCTCTCCTAAAGGCGAAAAGGTGTTTTTTACAGTGCATGATGATCATCCCGTACGAGTATGGGATACCAGAATTAATTGTCTTTTTCTCAAAAATTCCAAGCCAACCGCTCTCTATCATACCTTCATGGACGGGGCCAAATTCTTTTGGCATGTAAAATGGAACAAATTTAAGTTTGTGCCGGATTATACGCCCACCTTGTATGCTCAAGACGGCTACAACTTTATCTATGACCCCAAATTCGGCCCTCTGCTTAATCCCCCATCCCCCGGCCAAAGCAAATTCGACCAGGTTCTGGAATGGGCGCAACAACAGCAGGAAAAATAGGGACATTGCGGCCCCTCTTTACAGCTTCCTTACGTCCTGATTGATCACGCTGTATCCTGTAACTAAGTGCTCTATCAACAATCCGAAGGAAACAAGGCGCAAAACACAACACACGATCTGCAAATCAAAGGAGGGCTGCACAATGGCTCGAACACGTTCAATCCTGACTGATGTCAGTGCCGGAATATCAGAACTGAAAAAAAAATCCTATCCCAAGTTCGTAGGATTTGTGCTCAAAACACGAAAAAAAGTCCTTTTTGGGGCCTTGCTCCTCTTTCAAATATCTGT
>JAABTP010000119.1 GCA_011389815.1 Desulfobulbaceae bacterium
CTCAAATGTCCATTTTTTTCTGGTGTAAAATTAAAAGATTAACCAGCTAGCAGAAAAAGGCTGTCAGGGGCCTGTAATAAGTGGAAACTTTCCATGATATTGACCGTAATATATTCCACAAAAATCCGCTTATTCAGATATTGAGGCGGTAAAAATATCCGCCCCGGTATCACACACCAAAATCAAACTGCGTAGCCATACGGGTTACAGGGTAGGGTCACAGGTTCAAATCCCCGGCAACAATCATGCAAAACATCATTGCCGGAGATAATCCCACTGATATTCAATCCCTATCCTTCACCTCCCCCATCCTCGTTTTTCTCCTTCTTCCTCCCCGGCTTAAACACCTTCATAAAATCAAGAAGAAACTTCCCTTCCTCGGCAATGTCAGGATAGGCCTCGGAAAAGTCACGGATACGACGGGTGGAGTTATAAAGCCCTTCCATACACCTGTCCGTGCCCCGCAGGCGTTGGTGATAAACCGACTGATGTAATTTACCCAGGGCATGTTCCCCCGGTTCCATGCGTTTGACCTCAGCCAGTCCTTCCGTAAGGTCGGCAAGGACAGAGGCGTCCAGATTCAAGGTTTGCCCGTGTTTCTGGACAAAACGGGCAGCATCATCGGCTACGGCCTGATAGCCGGGCAGGGCCTTGTGCAGCCCCTGGGCCTCGCTGCCGTCCATCGGTTCTACGATTTCCACGTTCAGTACTGCGGCAAGTTGTTCAATCAGAGTTTGTTCAGGCATGGCGTCCTCCTTACGTTAATTTTGAAGAATAATTGCAAGCTATTGCGATATTGCCGATCTGTCAAGAACAAAAAGCATATCATCCCCGTTAGTTTGCAGGCAGAAAGAAGACATGAGAAGGTATATTTATTCTATAAAAAGGTAGAAAAAATATACCTGGAGATCAAAAAAATATATCTTTTTATCATTTCAATAGACCAGGAGATATATTTCTTGTCCTTTTAAAAAGAAAAAATATACCTTCAGAGTAAAAAATGGGGTCAGACCTTACTCAAAATGTTAACCATAATGTTCACCAAAATATATTTCATGGCCAGTTATTTTTTTTGACAACATATCTGAGAATATTGAGTTCTCTTTTATTTGTTGTGTTAGACCAGCAAGACCATTTACAGAATCAGTATGAACAAAAAAACTATCATGGGATTCTATCTTCAGTTTAGTAGGCACATAAATTGACACTTGCTCAAATGACTCAATCCCCCATGATCCAGTATGAATGAGAGAAATTTCTATATGAGTTTTTTTGAGTTCACTTAAATCTGAATCGCAAAAGCCAATCTCAATTGAACCTAAATAGTAGCGATTTTTTTTAGAGCAATATTTATGCATATTCTTGTAACCAATTATAAACCAATTCAGCAAATCCTTTAAAAGGTACCCATCTTTGGGCATTTTATTAAAAAAATTGTGTGATATCATATTAATTGATGATTCCCAGACTTATGTTGATATTCAGGCACGAAACACGGAAAATTGAATAGGGAATGCTCCCGAGAGCATCTAAAAACGCAACATCCGGAACAACCCCCTCAAGCCCCTGCCAGTTTATGAAACGCATGCCGTTCATCCGCATTACCGACCACTGCCACCAAATCACCGCCCTGAAAGGTATAATCCACTTTAGGATTGGAATAAAATTCTTTTCCATGGATAATGCCCACAATGGACACGCCTGTCTTGGTACGAACAGCTGCTTCCCCGATATTTTTATCAGTAAGCGGACTTTCAGGAGCAATAGTCACCCATGAAATTTCCAGCATATTCTTTATATTGCCAAGCTTTGTCAAAAGATCATGCCCCTCCTGGGCCTCGTACATTGGCGAATAGAGGTTTTGCCGTACCTCGTCAGTATATTGCTGAATAACATTCACAGGGACATCCATATGCAAGAGTGCCTGCCGTGCAATCTCCAGGCCCGCTTCCATTTCAGGCAACACAGCCATGTATATGCCACTCTCATATAATGCCCGGGTTTGCTTGATACCATCAGCCCGAACAATGATATGGAGTTCAGGGTTATGTCGACGTGATTGCTTGACAATGGATTGCGAGGTCGTAAAATCAGGAGTGGTAATGAGTAAGAGCCTGGCTGCCTCCACCTTTGCAAGTTCAAAAACCGTTGAGTGGCTTATATCACCATAGATGACTGGATATTGAGCTGTTTTACATTCAATCATTCGTTGGTGGTTCATCTCAATAATAACAAAAGGGATACTGAGTTCCATCATGACCTGAGCAATGTGTTGTCCTACCCGTCCGCCTCCGGCAATAATGATATGGTTTTTAAAGCCGGAATCAGGGATGTTTTCTGTTTGTAAGGGTTCATATTGAAACCGGCTTTTTTTGAGTTTGTAGACAGGGGCTGCCAGGGCCGAAATAAAAGGGGTCAGAACCATACTCAAGACGGACACGGCAAGAATAAGAGAATACATTCCCTGGTCAATGGACTTGGTTTCAAGGCCTAAGCGTGCCAGCACAAAGGAAAATTCACCCACTTGGAACAGCCCCAATCCAACGGCAATGGGAACAATATTGCCATATCGAAATACTATCGCCAGCACAGAGAAAATGACCCCTTTGAAAACCGCAATGGCTATGCACAGGGAAAGGATAATAACCCAGTTTTCAAACAAATATACCGGGTCAAGCAGCATGCCCACCGATGTAAAAAACAAAAGGCCAAAAATATCCCTGAGAGGAATAATGTCACTCAGGGCCTGGTGCCCATAATCAGACTCACTCAACACCATGCCGGCAACAAAGGCCCCAAAAGCAAAAGACAGGCCAAAGAGGTAGGTGGCATAGCCTATACCAAGTCCTATGGCAGTGATAGATAAGATAAAAAGCTCTCGTGAATTCCACTGCGCTACATGCTCCATGAGCCAGGGCAAGAGTTTTCTGCCAAAATAAAACATCAAGACCAGGAAGATAACAGACTTAACAATGGCAATAGCCAGAAGAGGCAAACCTGCTTCGGGATTGCTGAGTTGCGGAAGAATAATCATCATCGGGATAATAGCCAAATCCTGAATAATGAGCATCCCGATCATGACCCGGCTGGAAAGAGTCCCTAAAAGCCCCCGGCTCATCAGGGTTTTTAAGGTCACCATGGTGCTGGAAAGCGAGATCAAGGCACCGAACCATATTGCATGGGCTAAAGAGAATCCTAAATACCTGCCTAGTAAAAAGCCAAAGCCAATAGTGAGCAGGATTTGGATTGGTGTTCCTATCAGGGCTATATTCCGGACCGGCCTTAATTCGCTGAGAGAAAACTCCAAGCCCAGGGCAAAGAGAAGAAGGGCCACGCCGATCTCTGCCAGCAGTTCAATCTCATGAATATCTCCTACCGTAACCCCGCCGGTATATGGACCTACAACAATCCCGGCAACAATATAGCCCAAAATCAACGGTTGCTTGACCCGTTGCGCAATCAATGCGCCGATCAGGGCGGCAACAACAATGATAACAATATCTGCGGCTACACCCATTTTGTGCTCCTTTTTTCTGAAATTCGTTGTTGTATCATCAATGTTTTTGGTATTTTTTGCTTTTGTGCATTTTAGTTGTACCCATGAACAGCGTTCACTTGTAGCGATAAATTCAACTGATAGTCAAGAAGAAAACCGAACAATCTGCTCTGTTTTTGTTATTTTTTACGAACTTCCTTGAAGGATAATATAAAATTCGATACGTTATCTTGTAGAGTGTAGGATAAAAGAACGTTTTTTCAAAAAGCCTTACTTAAAGGCTCAGGGACATGGTGAGAATGAAGATATCAGGAAGAAGTATGAGGTTGGGTCGCCTGTTGTTAACAGGGTTGGTTATGCTCTTGTTTACTGTTGAATCAGTTGGTGCAGCCTGTTCACCGCCTTTTAACAAGCTTATTCAAAACGGCGGATACGGTGTTGCTGACACCAAAGGTAAGCTTATTTCCTCCTGTAATGCTGATATACCCTATGTGCCAGCCAGCGTGATTAAGGTAGCCACTGCCCTTGCAGCCTTTGAAATCCTTGGCCCGGAGTATCGTTTCACCACCTCCTTTTATCAGGATACAAAAAAGAATCTTTATATCAAGGGTACCGGCGATCCCATGTTGGTGTCCGATGAAATCCGTTCGATTTTTAAGGCCTTGCAGGAAAAAGGAGTAACGGAAATCAATGGCATTTATATTGATCCCTCGGCCTTTGCCCTGGAGCATCGGGTGCCAGGTCGGGAAGATAGTAGAAATCCCTATGATGCGCCAGTGGCTGCGGTTTCAGTGAATTTTAACAGCGTTGCTGTTCGTGTCACCAAAAAGAAAGCTATTCTTTCCGGCGAAAAGGAGACCCCATTGCTCCCTATTATGGAGGAGGTGGCCAAAGGCAAGGGCTATCCTGCCGGCTGGCAGAGAATTAATATTTGCGAGGGTGGTTGCCAGGAAGAAAGACAGACAGCTCGCTATGCAGCGGAGTTGTTTCGTGCCTTACAAAAGGAAGCTGAAATAGCAGGCAAAGGGGAAACAGGTGTCAGGCTTGTTCCCAAGAATGCCACGCTTATTTACACCCATAAAAATAGTAAGAATCTGACAGAACTGACGAGTTCTTTTTTAAAGTATTCCTCAAATTTTATTTCAAACCTGGTTTTTCTGACCTGCGGGGCCAGGAAGTACGGATACCCTGCAACCTGGGCCAAGGCAGAACGGGCTGTTAATGAAGTACTGGTAAAAAAACTCGGCAAAAAAACAGCTGCAGCTTTTATCATAAAGGAAGGAGCTGGACTGTTTCGCAGGAACCGGGTGACTGTGCGGGCCACGCTGGAGTTGCTCAGGGTCTTCAGGCCGCATGCGGGCCTTCTTCGCAAGTACTTGGGGCTGCGAGGTAAGTCCGGGAGTATGAAGGGAATCTATAATTATGCTGGCTATCTTCAGGACGGGAAACCCTATGTTATCCTTTTGAACCAGACTCGTAATCAGCGCAGGGCTGTGCTGGCTCGTCTGAAAAAGGGGCTGTATCCGGGGAGCGGGAAATACGTAATAAAGAAGGGTGCTGGTAAGATAAAAAAAGGAAAATAAAACCTCTGTCCCTGCCCTTTACAAAGAAACAACACGAAAGAGGCAAGGACAGAGGTCGTTGGAGAGATGCTTGGGTGCGATATCAGCCTCCGCATCCTCCGGTGCTGCAGGAACCAGCACTGCAACCACCACTGCCACCTACAGGTTTATCAGAGGTGATGGAAAAACCTGAACGGTATCCAGCTTCCAGAAAGTCCACTTTAATGGCACCACAGGTATCAAGCAGTCCTTGCTCTACCAGGAATTGCACGCCATTTTCTTCAAAAGTTTTATCGTTGTCTTTTGGCTCATCCAGAGCCAATCCCAGTGAGGGCCCAGCTCAGCCACCCTGCATCAAAGAAATGCGGATCGCGGATTCAATATTATTGTCGGCGAGATAGGTTTTGAGATTCTCGACCGCCGAATTTGTTACTTCCAGCATAATAACCTCCAGGTCGTTAAAAAAATGAATTTAATATCTCAACCAGATATTAAATTAAGCTCTAGCTTTTTTTATTTTTTTTGTATATTCCACAGTCTTTTTTTGTGTACAAAGCGTGGAAACTACCTCGAAAAAAACAGGAAAAATACGAGTGCTCAACATACTTATTATGGTAAGGCAGTTTGATTGATAAGTCAATGCCTGAAAAAATATATAATGGTACTTACTATCATCTAGCGATTGATGCAGAAAGGCCGGAAGTTGCATGGCAAAGAGAATTAATCAACAGTAAAAAGGGGAAAGAAGTTGCAAAATGCCTCGTCTTTTCTTAGGATTATTGCATTATTAACTTTTTTATACTGTGTTGATAACTCAAGATAAGAAGATGTATGTACAAGGTGAATACAATGAATAAAATAGTAATTTCCACAGGCGGGGGAGATGCACCTGGCCTGAACGCGGTAATATTTGCAGTCGTGAAGTCCGCAACAAAACTTGGCTGGGATGTCTATGGGAGTCGGCATGGCTATAGGGGATTTCTGGACAGAGACGAAATGGTGCGCCTGACACCTGCTGATGTTGAGGGAATAACCCCTATTGGCGGTACTATTCTGGGCACAACCAATAAAGGGAATCCTTTTTCCATGCCAGTGAAAAACTTTGCCGGTGAGGAGAAGCTGGTTAATGTCTCGGATAAGGTCATGGAAGGGTTTAGACGGATGGGCTTTGGCTGCCATATTGCCGTGGGTGGTGATGGCAGCCTGGAAATCGCCCATCGTTTCGCAGAGCTGGGCATGCCAGTCATTGGGGTTCCCAAGACTATTGATAATGACCTGGAGGCCACAGACCGTACCTTTGGCTTTGACACTGCAGTTTCCACAGCCACAGAGGCCCTGGATAAACTCCATTCCACAGCCAAATCCCATGATCGGGTGATGGTGGTCGAAGTCATGGGCAGGGATTCCGGTTGGATAGCCCTGTATTCCGGGATCTCGGGCGGGGCCGATGTGATTCTGCTCCCGGAACTCCCCTTTGATATGGACGCAGTTTGCGCCAAGATCACTGAAAACGAGCTCAACGGTAAACATTATGCTATTGTCGTGGTTGCAGAAGGAGCCAAGGAAGAAGGCGGTGAGGTAAGAAATCGGGGCAAAGGGGAAACCGGTCGGGAAGAAGCTCTGTTGGGTGGTATTGGGGAATGGGTGGCAGAGGAGATCAGGCAGCGGATAGGCAAAGATACCCGTTCCCTGGTGCTTGGTCATCTCCAGCGTGGTGGCTCACCAACCACCTTTGATCGTTTATTGGCTCTGCGGTTTGGCTCAGCTGCTGTACGCATGGCTGCAGAAGGTTTATTTGATCGGATGGTGGCCTGGACCCCGCCTAATATGTCGGCTGTCCTGCTGGAAGATGCCATTTGTTGCCGAAAGCAGGTTGACCTGGAAAGTGATAAGGTGCTTACGGCCCGTTCCATAGGTATCTGTCTGGGTGATAAGGAGTAGTCTGTGCTGTCTGATGAATTAAAGCAGGTTTATCGCCGGATGCTGGAGCATTTTGGGCCCCAGCACTGGTGGCCTGGTGACACGCCTTTTGAGATCATGGTGGGCGCGATCCTGACCCAGAACACCAATTGGCAGAATGTAGAAAAGGCCATTGCCAACCTGAAAATGGCTGGTGTGCTTTCTCTTCCTGCAATGGCTGTCTTAGAGAAAGAAAAATTGGCTGAGTATATCCGCCCGGCAGGCTATTATAATATCAAGGCTGGTCGCTTGCAGAATCTGTTCGCCATGATTGCAGAGCAGTGGGACAATGATCTGGAGTATCTGCTCCAACAACCTGTTGCGGTTCTGCGGGAGCAATTGCTTTCAGTCAAAGGGATTGGCCCGGAAACCGCAGACTCCATGGTCCTCTATGCGGCAGAACAACCTGTTTTTGTGGTGGATGCCTATACCCACCGCATCCTGTCCCGTCATGGGCTTATTCCTGAAGATGCTGATTATTTTCAGATTCAGGAAATATTTATGGACAGCCTGGAGGAAGATACTGTCCTGTTTAATGAATATCATGCCTTGTTGGTGCAGGTTGGTAAGAATTTTTGTAAAAAATCAAAGCCTAAATGCGGGGAGTGTCCGCTGGCTGGGGTTGGCGGGGTAGGGGAGTATGTTCCCTGCTGAGCAAGTACAGAGTGAAAACTACCCCTGTTGTACCTCCATAAGATCGGTCTTGGTCGCCAATGGCCCTTGCAAGCGGATAAGCGGAACCGCCCCACCAACGAGCATATCACCATTGCCCATCAGGTTTTCAGCCCCTTTGGTATCAAGAATCACATTACTATTGGTGCTGGTCGTCACCTTGAGGGCGATCTTGAGCTGCAAATTGGCCTTAATTAAAGGCGTGACCACCTTGGCATCCGGGCGCTGGGTGGAGAGAATCACATGAAAACCCGCAGCCCGACCTTTTTGGCAGAGGCGTTGGATACAGAGTTCTGCGTCCTGCTTATAGTCTTTATCCACCATTAAATCGGCATACTCATCTATCACCACCACATGATGATGGATCGCCTTGCTCTGTTGACAATACTCCTCAATATCAAAGACCTTGGCATTGGCAAAGAGCTGATAACGGCGTTCCATTTCAGTGACCAGCTCTTCCAGGGCCTCCAGGGCTGGTTCGATATCATAAATAATCTGTCCATCCAGATGGGGTAATTGGTTAAGATCGGTAAAGCTGACCAGTTTGGGGTCAATCAGGGTAAAACGAAGTTGGTCCGGGCTAGCATTGCGGGCCATGCCCAAGATAGCAGCGCGGAGAAAGATGGATTTGCCGCTGCCTGCTGTGCCAGCCACAAGGATTGAGGTCATGGTGGCTTTACTCAAGTTGGCCCAGAAAATAGTACCGTCAACAGCCATGCCCACGGGAAAGGCCGCAACTTCATTGGGCTTATTGCCCTGGCCCCGCTCCCATACCTCGCTCAAGGTTAAAGGAGCACTGATCTTGCGGGGGATATCAATGGTCATATATCCGGCAGCCGTCTGGATCAGAGGGGGCACTTTGGTGGACAGGGCTATCTGTAAATCACTGGCTCGCCGTTCGATTTTAGCAACAGTGGTTCCCTTGACCAGCAGGGGCTTGATTTTCAGGCGGATTAACCTGGGCCCCAACACGTAGCCCTCTGGTTGCACAGGTAAATGTATGGCCTTAAGGGTCTCTGTCAAGAGCTGAAGCAAGTCTTCGGCTTCCTTGGTGTTCTCTTTTTCCTGAGCTTGATTCTGCTCTTTAGGTTTAGATATCGGCTCAGATGCTTGGATGGAGTTCTGAGCAGAAGGAAGAACCGGCTTGGTGGTTGGAGCAGCTGTACGATCCCCCCAATCCTGATCACACTGTTCGACAAAGGAACAGACTGAGCAGAGTTGCGGGTCATTGGGCGGACCCAGGATGTCGCCACTGCCTTGCTGGACAATTTGTTTGGTTTCAGCTGCGATCTGGAGAAGGTGTATCAGGTTGTTGCTCATCCCAGCCAGGGTCTCTGCCGAGTAAGTCGCGACTTTATCCTCCTCTTCCAGATAAAGAACCATGCCACTTGCCATGATGCCGGTGGTAGCCTTGAGCAAGGAGGCGTACAGAGCCACCTGAATGAGATCTTCATCCGTATGGACAGGCTTGAGTCCCTTAAATTCGATAATCACCGCCTCCTTATGTTGTTGATCAATCAGGAGGCTGTCAAACTGTCCGGTCAGCTGGATCATGCTTTTTCCGGCATCAGTAACGGGGATGCGGGCTGAAAGCTTTTGTTCCGGTCGACAGAAAAGATCGGAAAGAGCAGGGGACTTGCTGTGGTCACGGCATTTGCTCAGGAACGCAGCCAGATGACTGTTCCAGAAACTCATTCCCTCCACCAGAGCAATAATTTGGTCTGCCTTGAGAGTAGCAGCCTTTTCCGCCAGGACAGAGTCAAGAATATATTGATTCATGATCGCGAACAGACCATCCTTGATGTCTTGGTCTTGTTGTTGGAGCAGGGTGTGGACTGCCTGATGCATGGCATTGTTTGGTCCTTGGCAGATGCTGTCATGAAAAGGCTTGGCAATCAGATTATGGAAGAGTTTTCCAGGGAAATTACCACTCCCCTGGAGACCCACTTTCCAGGCATGGCCCCGTCCTTGGAGTTGGTAGGCCAGTAAGCGGGGGCAACGATGGCAGAGATGGACTTCAGTACAGTTCAGTTTGACGAGCGGTTGATTCATTTTAATTTGATGATGGTATGGTCCATGGCGCGAATCAGGGTGAACTGTTCGTGGTGATCTTCCAATAAGAGGAGGAGGTTGTCAGTGCTGATGGGGTGTTTTTCAGAGAGTTTGTCAACCAGGAGGTCGGCCTTGAGCATGCGTACCGGTACTTGCTTCAGGACTTGGCCTGCCATCCAGACAATGTCCTTTGCTGGCGATTCTACGGGCGGTTTGTCAGTATTTTCGTCAGGTGCGGGTATTGCTTTGAGGTAATCATCCAGCTGGGCAAAGGCCGGGTAGTCGTTGCCGTTGAGCCGATCCCTGATAAAGGCGTTAAATTGGTCTATTGTTATGCTGGTACCGTCATTGAGGCATACATCACCGGCCCTTATATCGAATTTGAGAAGGGCGAGGGCATACCAATGGGCCGCCGCTTCCTTATCAAGGGAGATCCTAAAACCTCCAGCATCCTCTAATGCTTGTAATTGCTGATTGGTTGAGGGCCACTTGGGTAGTTCGGGAAAAGGACAACGCATATCCCGGATGAACAATGCACGATTTGTCCCATGTTTTTTCATGAATGCAATACCATTACGTAAACTGGCACCTACGGCCTTATGATGCAGTGCGACATCAATAAGAAAGGCAGCCTCCTGGCAAGGAGAATCATCTGCTGTACGTAACCGGCCTGTCAGGTCAATATACTTGATCTTTTCAGAGGATTCTTCAAGTTGTTCAAGAGAGTAACCTGCATTATCAGGACGATTGCTCAGGTAGATTTGCAAGGCTAAGGTCAGACGTCCTTCATCAGGCTCGAATTGGTCAAAATTGGCTAGAATTTTTGAAATTTTATTGGTGAAGGTTGAAGCTAGGATTTCATCAGGCGGTATATCAGGGGGAGGATTCTCAATGATGAGGGAATAGAGCATGTTATTGGCTCGATTAATCACCTGCCGGGGCCACTTGACTCGTTGATCAATAACTCTGGCAAATTCCTTTGCATCCAGAGAAAAGGGATAAAGTGGGTCAGGACGCTGGATGCCGGAGAGAGCCATGTCCAGCCGGGACGCAATAATAGCCTGGGCTTGATCCTGCGTACATCCTTTGAGCCAAAACATATTGCCTTCAAGCCGGGTGATAACAGGATTGTCAAGGCTCACCTTGAAATTGTCTGCCCATTCATCCCCGCGAAAAAAGGCTATAGGCATCATGGTTCGGGTTCGATCACTAAAAAACCACAGTAACGTAACCGTTCAGACCCCTCTCATTTTTTTTACGCAGCAAGAGGCAGAGGAGGCACATCCAGCCCCTGGCGCCGA
>JAABTP010000120.1 GCA_011389815.1 Desulfobulbaceae bacterium
GCCTACCCTCGTTTGACAGTACCAAGAAGACAAACGGCGTAATCCTGTGGTCAACCACTTAAGGTCGTGCCATTAGTATAAAACTGACATTGCAATTACAGATTTTGATCCTCACGATTTATCCGGGCATCCTTTACGGGAAATCCCGCATAAAATAATCTACCTGTGTCCCAAATATGTAAATGACGACACTCCGAAACCTTATCGGGAATGGCTACAGGCAATTAACGACACCTTAGACGAAGAGGTTGATGAGAAAAGCTATAAGATACCGGAAATACATAAACTTTTTGAACATATTCAAAAAGATCGGATTTCACCGGCTGAACGTGCGCGTATGATTGAAGAGTATCATCAGGAGGAACTCCAGAAAACACAGTTTGACGAAGGTAGGCTCGCTGTTGCAAAGGCTTTGCTTAAAGAGGGTATTGCCCCTGATATTATAGCTAAAACTACTGGTTTTCCTCTGGATGTCATAATGGAAATAAAAAACAGTGGTGCAATTTCAAACTCCAACATATCTTAATTTTTTGAGAAATCATGACCGAGCAACAGGGAAAGGGGCTATGGGAAGTGCGTGTCCGACTTGATGGTCGAATAGCAAGAATTCTATTCACTTCTCATGACGGACTTATGGTTTTGCTTCATGGTTTTATTAAAAAAAATCAAAAAACACCCACAAGTGAATTAAAGGTTGCACGGCAACGCATGGCTACTTTTGGAGACAAAAATGAATAAACACATTGGAAGCAGCTTTGATGATTTTCTGGAGGAAGAGGGCCTGCTGGCTGAAACAGAGGCTGTTGCCATTAAACGCGTTATTGCTTATCAAGTTAACCAGACAATGAAGGCGCAAAAATTATCAAAAGTAGCTATGGCTCAAAAAATGAATACAAGTCGCTCTGCATTAGATCGCTTGCTTGATCCCAAAAACACCTCAATAACGCTTCAAACATTAGAACGTGCCGCACACGCTGTCGGCAAGCGGCTACGCATTGAATTTGCGTAATAGAAAGCAGACAGACAATGCCGCAATTTCGTCCTCCAACGTTTCTTAATTTTTCGAGAGATTATGACCAAGCAACAGGGTACGCCCATCCTTGAGGTCAGCGACCTGACCATGCAGTTCGGTGGCATCAGGGCCTTGGACAAACTCAATATCCGGGTCCGCCAAGGGGAGATAGCCGCCCTGATCGGGCCGAACGGGGCAGGCAAGACCACCTTCTTCAACTGCCTGACCGGAATCTACAAGCCAACATCAGGTAAGCTCTTCCTGAGACCACCGGGACAAGAGAGTAAACGGTTAAACGGCTTAAAACCGAACAAAGTAACGGAACAGGGACTTGCCCGGACCTTTCAGAATATCCGCCTGTTCCCGGACATGAGCGTGCTGGAAAACGTGATGATCGGTTGTCATTGCCGAACCAAGGCCAGGGTATTGGGAGCAATTTTTCGAGACAAGAAGACTGTTAAAGAAGAAAAAAAGGTGGTTGCCCGCTCCTATGCCCTGCTGGAAAAAACAGGTCTGGCTGAACTGGCCAATGAATTTGCCAAAAATCTCCCCTACGGTGCTCAACGCAGGCTGGAGATAGCCAGGGCCTTGGCAACCGATCCGGCCTTGCTGCTCCTTGATGAACCGGCAGCAGGCATGAATCCCCAGGAAACCGTGGAACTGGATGAACTGATCACTGAGATCCGTGATAACGGCATTTCCATCCTCCTGATTGAGCACGATATGAAGCTGGTCATGAGTCTGTCCGACCATATCTTTGTTATGGATTACGGCAAAAAGATCGCAGAAGGCACACCGAATCAAGTTCGCAATAATCCAGAGGTCATCAGGGCCTATCTCGGTGAAGACATGGAATAATCCACAACATAACAGTATACTCGGTACTCAGAGCATTAATTCCCAACACATCCACTCCGGCGATAAGAGTGAAATAAAAAAAGTAGCCCTGAAGGGGCTGTATCCAACCAGCTCAGGGTAACACCCTGAGCATTTTCATATAAAGAAATGAGTAAACACGTTTATATAAAGACCTTTGGCTGTCAGATGAATGAGCGGGACTCCGAGATCATGGAGCAGCTGTTGGCGCAGTCCGGTTATATCCCGGTGGCGGACCAGACAGATGCCGACCTGGTGATTCTCAACACCTGCTCCATTCGCGCCAAGGCAGAACAAAAGGTTTTCAGCCTGCTTGGTTCGCTCCGCAAGCAGAAACAGGGGCAGCCAGAACTTCGTATTGCCGTGGCAGGCTGTGTTGCCCAGCAAGAAGGTAAACAGATTTTCCGCAGGATGCCCCATGTGGATATCGTGGTAGGAACCCAGCAGCTCTATCAACTGCCGGAAATGCTTGGACGGCTTGAGCGGAAAGAAACGGCCAGGGAAATATCCTGTAATCTTGATAAGGAGTTCTCCATTCCTCCCTTCCAGAGATTACTTAAAGATGATGCCCCGAATCAACCCGCAGACTTTCGTAAATTCGTTACTATCATGCAGGGCTGCAATAATTATTGCAGTTATTGTGTGGTGCCAACAACCCGGGGTCGGGAAATCAGCAGGCCCGTTGCAGATATCCGGGAGGAAGTTCAGCTTCAAGTAAACCGTGGGGTTAAGGAGATCACCCTGTTGGGGCAGAATGTCAATTCCTATGGCTGTACCAATCCGGTTGCGGAGAATCCAACCGGTTTTGCTGACCTCCTTAAAATGGTTGCCGCAGTGCCCGGTGTGCAGCGGCTCCGCTTCACCACCTCGAATCCGCAGGATCTTTCCACAGAACTGATGCAATGCTTTCGGGATCTTCCCAATCTCTGCCCCCATTTTCATTTGCCGGTGCAGGCCGGGTCCAATGCCGTGCTGAAAAGGATGCATCGCAAGTACACCAGAGAACTGTATCTGGAAAAGGTCGAGGAACTGCGTTCCTATTGCCCGGGTATCGCCATTTGCACGGATGTCATAGTCGGTTTTCCTGGAGAAACAGAAGATGATTTTGCCCTGACGATGGACCTGCTGGAAAGAGTTCGCTTCCACGGTTCTTTTTCCTTTAAATATTCAGACCGCCCGCATACCCGCTCCGCAGAGTTTACGGATAAAGTTGAAGAGCAGGTTAAAGGAGAACGACTCCAGCACTTTCAAAGTCGCCAGGATGCAATCAGCCTGGAACGCAATCAGGAATTCCTTGACAAAAAGATTGAGGTTATGATTGAATCCAATACCTCCACCGGAACCCAGGGCCGCACAGGCAGCAACCATATTGTTCATTTTTCTACGCCAACAAACCTGCGACCTGGGGACCTTGCTTGGGTCACGATTACCCGTGCAGGTCAACATTCCCTCAAAGGAGAATTGGCTCCCCCAGAGGCATCCTGACACATACCTCAGTATGATTCCGGTACGGTATGCTGTGCGATCACAGGCATACCCGTTAATACACCTTTTCAATAACTAACTTTTGACATCCCCCTTATGGCACTTGCTCTTTTCGATCTTGATAATACCCTGCTCGCCGGTGACAGCGATTATGAATGGGGCCGCTTTCTTATTACAAAAGGCTTGGTTGATGAGGCCTATTATGAGGCGGAAAACAACCGTTTTTACGAACAATACAAACAGGGCACGCTGGATATTTACGAATTTGCCGCGTTCAGTTTCCAACCCCTGGCAGAACGCAGTATGAAAGAACTTGCTCAGCTCCATGCAGAATTCATGGAACAGGTAATTCGTCCTATGATTGACAAGCCAGCCCAGGCTCTGGTTGACCAACATAAGGAACAGGGGGATCTTGTCATGGTCATCACCGCGACCAACAGCTTTATCACCAAACCGATTGTTCAGGCCTTTGGTATAGAGCATCTACTGGCTACAGAACCGCAGATCCTCAATAATCGATACACAACAAAAATTGAAGGGATCCCCTGTTTTCATGAGGGTAAGGTTCAGCGCCTGAAAAACTGGCTGGCTGCAAATAATATGTCATTACAGGACAGCTGTTTTTATAGCGATTCCATCAATGATCTCCCTCTCCTGGAAAAGGTAGACAGACCTGTTGCTGTTGATCCGGATGAGAAATTGGCTGCTCTTGCCCAGCAAAAAAACTGGGAAAGTATCTCGCTCCATGCTTAATGAAAGAGATTATTCAGCGTAAACCTCCTTTCAGGAACTCTCAGAATATTGTTTTGTAAAATTCCTTTTTTTATGGACAGCACCTTATTTTCTACTATAACTTATAAGGTAAACCCATTTTTTATAGCCAATAACACATCATCATATTTTATATTTTTCTTTTGTGCGAACACATACCGTGCTTGTCATTGGACCGGAAATAAATCAGTCTTTAACAAGAAGGCTTGTAACAGCTTACTGAATCCATGAATAAAAAGAAGGTCAAAATCTTAATAGTAGACGATGAGCAAGTCCACAGGTACATGCTCTACTCCATGTTGAAGGATTGGGGGTGGTCGTGTCAGGAAGCTGATGACGGTGAAACAGCAGTTGAAGCGGTACGGCAAGGTCCTTTTGATGTCATTCTTATGGATGTCTGTATGGAGCCTCTGGATGGTCTTGAGGCTCTGCGTCAAATCCACGCCATTAACCCATCAATTCCTGTAGTGATGATGACTGCCTACTCCTCAATAGACTCTGCTGTTGAGGCCATTAAGCTGGGTGCCCATGATTACCTGACCAAACCCATAGATTTTGCGCGACTCCGCCAAACCCTGGAAGTTGCTATGGGGCATCGCCAACAACCAGATAAAACCGAGCTGTCAGAAAAACCCTTTGGCGAGGATGGCAGGATCATTGGAACATCAGCTCCTATGCAGACCCTCTGGGAGATGATTATCCAGGTTGCTCCCACAGAGGCTACTGTCCTGATTAGTGGTGATTCCGGGACCGGGAAAGAGCTGGTTGCTTCAGCCCTGCACTACAAAAGCCAACGACGCAAAGGCCCTTTTATCAAGGTAAACTGCGCAGCCCTTTCTGAAACCCTGCTGGAATCAGAACTCTTTGGTCATGAAAAAGGTGCTTTTACAGGCGCAGACCGTCGCCGCGAAGGCTGCTTTGTCCAGGCCCAGGAAGGCACTCTGTTTCTGGATGAAATAGGGGAAACCACCCCGGCCATGCAGGCAAAACTCCTCCGCGTTCTTCAGGAACATGAACTCCAGCGGGTGGGCGGCCAGGATGTTATTACTGTTGATGTGCGCATTATTACAGCCACTAACCGGGATCTGGAAGCAGAAGTAAAAGCAGGTAACTTCCGGGAAGACCTGTATTACCGGCTCAATGTTGTTGCTCTGGACATGCCTTCCCTCTGTGATCGTGATGGTGACATTCCCTTGCTCGCTGATTTTTTCCTGCGCAATTTTGCCAAAAGAAACAAACGTGAGGTACAGGGCATTACCCCGGAATGCATGGATATTCTTAACCGTTACCCCTGGCCGGGTAATGTCCGGGAGCTGGAAAATGCCATAGAACGAGGCGTCATCCTGATGCGAGGAGATTATCTTGATATTGATGGCCTGCCTATGGCAGTCCAAAACTGGGCTGGCATGAATCCCAAAAAGGAAGAAGAACAACCATCCACCCTGAAAGAAGCGGAACGCATCATGATCCTGAAAACTCTTGAGGAAACCAATGGAAATCGCAGTGAAGCAGCCCGTCGTTTACAGATCACCCGCAAAACCCTGCTCAATAAACTCAAAAGATATGGGGTCTAGGAGCAAACCTATGCCTGTATCCCTTTGTCGTTGTGTTTTTCTCCTCTATCGTAAAGCACCAGAAAAACCAGCAACGTGATAAAAAGGCCCACATGGATCATAAAGAAGACAAGAGCAGTGAACAGGGAAGCTGTAAATTGCCCTCTCTTGAGTTTAAGATCGTTACGTGCGAAAAAATTCTCCTGGAACTTTTTCTTATCCACCTTGCTTGGTACGTATAAGGCGTAGGAGCCTGACTCATTTTTAAAGGCCAGGACGACACCATGCTGCTGATAAATGAGTCGGGCTGCAATCCTCCGTTGCTTGCCCGTGGCTGCGGTGACCAGATATTCTGCCAGCTTCTGTTCTATACCCCTGTTCAGTTCAACAGAGATCTGCTGCTGCATGATAAGGTTGCCACGAATAATCATCCCCAAAAGAAAAATATTCACGATCAATATCCCCAAAAAAATCAAGGAAAAATATTTTTTCTTCTCTTGCCTGGCAACCTGCCAAAAACTGACTGGTAAAAAAACTGAAAAAAGCACGATTAGAACAAATTGGATTGCATCCTGTTGAAACATTTCAGGGTACAACCAAAGGCCGAGCAGAAAACCTCCCCAAATCAATAACGTTATCCCAGGTAATTTCTTCATGTTTTCTCCTCAAAAATATACTGCATCTTTTGTCCCACCCCAAAAAAAGGGATATCAATAAAGGGGTATCATTCTTCAATGAAACAAATCTGTACTGTAGTTCTTTTCAAGTTCTGTGCAACAGCTAATTGTTTTTTTTTTACAACGTATTCTTTCTTCACCTGAAAAACGGCGTTACAGCTGCTTGTTGACTTTTTTCTGTTGCGAGATCACCACAGAGCTTATATATATTATAAGTAAAAAAATTTTACCTTTTTTCTTCAGGTAGAATGCAGTGCGTCCGAACCTACGGGCAACGAAATTAATTTCACAGAACAAGGAGAGTGAGAACCATGAAACTGAAAGTATTGGCACAGGCTGCTGTTGTAGTCCTGCTGTCGGCGGGTGTCGCCTTTGCTGGAGGCAGAGCCCTCACCTGCGACGACTGCTCAGATGAATGCTTAGAAAATCCCTATAGCAAGGGATGTCCGCCTGTCTGTAAGGATCCGGAATGTCAAGCGACCTGTGATGACTGCTCAGAGATGTGTAAACAAAATCCCTATCTGCCAGATTGCCCGGATATCTGTCGGGATGTTACATGCCAATCCTGCGAAGATTGTACAGATGATTGCAAAATCAACCCCTATGGTGAAGGCTGTCCAGATATCTGTCGGGATATCAAGTGCTACAGCTGTGATGACTGCTCTGTCGAGTGCATTGAAAATCCAGAGGGACAGGATTGCCCACCAGTCTGTGACGAGTTGGGCTGCAACATCTGTGATAAATTCCCCACAGACTGTCCGGTCTCCTGTAAAGACGGTTCTCCAGATCAGGAAAACTGCCCCACAGAGTGCCAGGATGTGCCAGAAGAATGTCTGTCCGATGATTCTGTCAAACAGGAAACACCTGTTGAAATCACCTGTGACGACTGCCCGCCTGAATGCGAAGATGATCCTTATGCCGAAGGCTGCCCTGCTGAATGTCAGGAGTTAAACTGTTATGCCAGTGGAGCAATGGAGCCCCTACGTTTTATCGGCGACCTCGGTTACCTGCGTCTTTCCGATCCGGCAGATTTTCTCTTTGCCCGCTTAGGTGTTGAATACAGTCCCTATGCAGGAACAGCGTATGAAAATATCTCGTACCTGCTCATGGTCGGTGCTGCTCACAAACTGGACGGTTCTGACGGTGACGATGCCCTTCTGATAGATGCTATTGCTCAGTACAACTGGTCTGATGCTTTTGATGGGTTTATCGGTCTTGGACTTGGAGGCTGGATCAGTGCTGGAGACGATGACATTGACTCTGAAGATACTGACCTGGATATCCTGGCCAACATTGGAGCACGGGTCTATGGCGATCCTGACGCGTTCAATGCCTCAATCTTTTTAGAGGCACGTAATGCTGTTGATGAGTTGAGTGATATTTCTCAATACGGACGTTTTGGTGTAGGAATTCGTTTTCAGTACTAATTTAGCGGATTCGTAACTCGTGCCACCGCACGAGTACAAGGGTCTGGGGAATGACTTCCCTAGGCCCTTTTTTTATTTGTATCAGGACAACGAAAGGCCCTCAGAAATCCACAGAGTCTCATCCTCCGTGAACCAGGAACATTACCGGGTTTCAGTACGATCAGTTACTACAGGAAAAAGAAAAAAGGCTGGAAATGAACAACAAAAGGCAACGGCGCTATCACCGTTGCCCATTGTACACAGGTACACAGTTCCAATTAACTCTCGGTCACAGTGATAGCACCTGCCTCGCAAACCTCAACGCAGGTCTCACAGCCCAGACACTCATCTTCGTTGACCGGATCTGATTTACCATCGACCATCTCAAATACTTCTGCTGGACAGGAACTGATACACTCTTCGCAAGCTGTACATTTGTCTTTGTCAACAACTACTTCAAACATAGTCTTTCTCCTTAGTAGCGGCTTGATCCACAAGCCCTTTTATAAAAGTACCATCACGGTTAATTATGTACAATAGAACATGTACTGACTTGGGCAAAGATACCCTTAATATTTTTACTGTCAATATTTTTTTTACACGACTCGCCCTGTCCAATATTTTTCTCTGTCAACATTTCTTTCCCGGAGAAGAAAAGAAGTTATATTTTACAAAAAACAGAGCAAAAGGAGTATGTTCTGACACATACCAAACTCAATAAAATACATCCCCTTACCTTTTCTCCACTCTTCTTCATCCTTTCTCTCTGCTGGGCCGCGAAAACGCAGCATCAATTACATTTTTTCCCCACAGCTTGACAAAGAAACTACTTTATAGTAAACAAAGCTTTCAGTGTTACAAAAAATAAAAAAATATTACTGAGGACTCATCATGCACATTTCAGAAGGAATTCTTTCAGTACCAATTTTAATAAGTGGCGGACTCGTAACCACACTGGGCACCTATATCGGCTTGAAAAAAATTGATCCGGAACAGATAATGCCGGTAGCCCTCCTCTCTTCCGCCTTTTTTGTTGCAGGGCTTGTCCATGTCCCGCTTGGACCTGGATCTGTACATTTAATGCTGATAGGACTTCTTGGCGTCATGCTCGGCTGGGCCGCATTTCCAGCTATCCTTGTGGCACTCTTTCTTCAGACCCTTTTTTTTCAATTTGGCGGAATTGCCGTTCTTGGAGTGAATACTGCAATAATGGCTCTGCCAGCACTCTGTTGCCACTACCTGACCCGTCCTTGGATAGAAAACCCTAAAACCAGGCCTGCTGCTGCTTTTATTGCCGGTTTTTTGGCTATTCTTCTTGCGTCATTCATAACCTCTTGCGCTCTTGCCCTGACTGATACCGGATTCACTGCTGCTGCTCAACTCATTATTGCTGCAAACATACCAATTATGATTATTGAAGGATGTATTACCATGTTCACTGTTGGCTTTCTTGCCAAAGTTCAACCGGAAATTCTATATCCTGAGTATGCATGAACAGCTCACATATCTTGCCACCACAAAAAACAGTACTACTTGTCGCTGTATTGCCCCTGCTGTTCCTGGTTTCCCCACCTGCACACGCACATAAGCTGAACGTTTTCGCCTGGGGCAGTGACAGACAAATATACGGAGAGACATTTTTTAACGGAGGACGCAAGGCCAAAAATATAACTGTCCAGGTCCAGAACGCAGAATCGCATAGCCTGGTCCTGACAACCCAAACCAATGCGCTGGGAGAATTCCAGTTCACCCTACCACAACAGGTTGTTCAGCAACAACTTGACCTTTTGGTTTCAGCAGATTCTGGGGATGGACATCGTGGTGAGTGGCTTCTGGAGGCAAGTGAGTATCTTGGGCCAGAGTCTACCACAGCAGATCCCTCAACAGCGCTTATGAATACAGTGGATACAGCGGCTGTTCGTGAAATCGTACGACAGGAGCTGAAGCGGGAACTCATTCCCATAAAAAAAGACCTGGCTGAAAGACAAGAAAAAAAAGTTCGCTTACAGGACATACTTGGTGGAATAGGCTGCATCATCGGGCTGGCTGGCCTCTTGGCCTGGTTTCAGGCAAAGAAAAAGACTTCAACAGGGAGCTATAAGACCTAAGACCTCTGCTCTCCTGTTGTCACAATATGTACAACTTAAACGAACAACTTATTTAATCTCTTCAACTTTTTAAACGTCGGAGTCAGGTGATTCAAGTGAACCACCTGTGATTGTATACTATTTACACAAAAACACAAAAAAGGAGTAACAACGATGAAGTTCAAAGCTGCCGTAGCAACCGCACTGTTTCTCACCTGCATGACAGGAGAGGCCTTAGCCCATTTCGGGATGGTTATCCCTTCGGAGAATATTCTGGAGCCAAAGAAAAAAACCGTGCAATTAGACCTTTCCTTTTCCCATCCTTTTGAGATGATCGGCATGGATCTGGTGACACCCAAGGCATTCTTTATGATGGCAGGGGACAAGAAAACCGACCTGCTGCCCGGCCTCAAAGAATCCAAGGTCATGGATCATGCTGCCTGGACAACCGAGGTGGCCATTAAACGCCCTGGCGTATACACCTTTGTCATGGAGCCAACCCCGTACTGGGAACCGGCTGAGGATGTATCTATCATCCATTATACCAAGACAATGATCGCGGCCTTTGGTGATGATCAGGGCTGGGATAAGCCGGTCGGTATTGCAACGGAAATTGTGCCGCTCACCCGTCCTTTTGGTAATTATGCAGGCAACAGCTTTTCCGGCCAAGTGCTGTTGAACGGCGAGCCGGTTCCAGGCGCAGAGGTGGAAGTGGAACTGTACAACAAGGATAAAAAATTCACTGCTCCCAGTGACTACCATGTCACCCAAGTGGTCAAGGCCGATGAAAACGGCGTATTCACCTTTGCCTGTCCTCAATCTGGTTGGTGGGGTTTTGCCGCACTGAATGAGGCTGACTATACCATCAAAAATCCTGACGGAGAGGAAAAAGGGGTTGAGCTGGGTGCAGTCCTCTGGACCTATCTGGATGAGTATAAATAACACCCCCGCTTCAGGGTGTGGAACTCAAAAACGACACCTTTCCCTCTGAATAGGTGCATTTCATGCGGCTCGCTGAAGTTTTTCAATCTTCAGATTCAT
>JAABTP010000121.1 GCA_011389815.1 Desulfobulbaceae bacterium
TCGGCGCCAGGGGCTGGATGTGCCTCCTCTGCCTCTTGCTGCGTAAAAAAAATGAGAGGGGTCTGAACGGTTACCAATAGTCTTATTTTTATCGTCTCCTAACAGTGCCGCATAATCATCCTGGCTTTTTCCTCCTGTTTCCTTACTGTCCCAGGTTTCCATTAACGGAATCGGAAAGAGGAATTGTTTTGCACCAGGAATATGGCTTTTCTTGTAACTGTCTTCATAGGGCATGGTGTCGATGATCAGGACATCCTTGTTTGCATCAATGAGCTTTTTCAGCTCCTCTGTGGTGATCAGCTCGTAACCACCTGCCATTGCCTCACGGGCCAGTTTGACGGCTCCCTGCTCCTTTTCCACCTCTTTTTCAAACTTATTCTTGCCAAATCCCAGCGCTAAGGCCGAGTTGGCTCCCAAGCTCAGAAAGGCACCAATCATTAACCAAATAAGTGTTTTTTTCATAACAGACATTCTTGTTCTCCTTGTTTTAGAAGTTCATTTTTCCCGTGTATTCGGGAGGAATGGGGTCAAAAAAGGAAATGTCTTCAGGTCGTTCAGGAGAAAAACTCATGGGGTGTCAGCGTCATTGTTCCTTTCTTCGGTAATGTTCAGCCTCAGCCTGGCATTGGCAGACATTCTATCTCCGAATCATGAAACGATACAGCCCAAAGGGGAGGGGATCAGGGAAACGGAAGAAAAAATGTGCGTGCCGTCAGTACACCCAACCTGGGTGGCCTTGTCAGACAATTTCCTCAGTATCTTTTGGGCAAGCGCATTATTTTTCCTCAAGGTTGCTATAAAAGTGGTGAGTACGAATCAGGAATCTATAAAACAGATTGGTTGGGTCGTCAACGGAAAATCGACGTGGTGAAGATGTTTATAGCCTTGCAGAGTGCGGTTTCCGCACCAGCAGGACATTGCACGGTCATATGACGGTGCGCCAGGCGCAGGTTACCGGGCTATGCTCTTCAGGTGGACAGGCTCTGGAGAGGGTACCTGAGAGAGATAGAAGAATCTATATTAGAAAACTGATGTGCGTTTAGTTGCTCGTTTTCAGGTTTTCATGGCCACCACGCAGGTCTGCCTGTGGGCAACAAAAGCGGGATCAGGATACTTTCTCCGGGGAGACAATCTTAGGCATGTTCTGGATGAGTGCGCGCAGTACGGCGTTCACGTCTTGAGCAGAGGAAAATACCCGGGCCACATCCGGATCAAGGGTAACAATCACGTTATCCCCGCTTACCCGTTCGGCAAACCGGTTGGGGCGTGCTTTGCTGTAATCAAACCTATACTCAGGTTGCAGGTCATCATGGCTTGTATGATCATCTTTTTTCTTCATAGTCCCTCCGTTCATGTTTTGTGGCTGCACGAGAACTGATTATCCGAACAACATCTTGTGAGCACTCTGTATAACTCACCAACAACAGACGACCTTCCGCTGAATTTCCGATGATAATTTCTCGCAGTTCATCAGGACGAGAATGCCTCTCATCGTCGAAAATTAAAGCCAGAGGATCATTGAAAACGGTACATGCCTCGTTAAAGCTGACCTTATGCTTCTTGAGATTACCTGTTGCTTTCTTTTTGTCCCATTCGAATTGCAGACTCATTCAGATTATCCTGTTTTCATATTTCTCATGCTACCTGATGTACCAGGACAGGGTCAAGTGTATCTATGAATGTTATTTTCTTTTTGCAATGAGGGTATACTGGGTTCATATCATAATCTATCAGTGTTTAAATAAGTAGCAATTTCCCGTGCTCAATCACCCGACTATCACCGGGACAATCAATCACCCAGCATAATGACCGGAACTCCCCACGTCAATAGAGAAATTCCCCTGAAGCAGCAGCTGTTTCAAAGTGCGTCCATCGGTATTGCCTCCTGGCCGGGGCAATCGCTTTTTTGATTGTGGAGGCGGAGAAGAAGTTGCGGGCCGGGTGAGTTGAAATATGGTTTTAAGAGGGTATCTGAGGGAGATAGATGAATCTATATTAGAAAACTGATGTGAGAAGCCACCCACCGTTAAAACGGTGGGCTATTATCAATCGCCCCTCCGGGGCGGGGATGCCCGGTAAACAGCCTCGCGCCTAGCTGCCGGTCTTAATACCCTCTTCATAGGGTAGGTCGTTGCAACTGCTCCCGCTCCTGGCCTCCCTGGTTGCGGGTCGTCTTAATACCCTCTTCATAGGGTAGGTCGTTGCAACAGGCAGACCTTAGCGGGGTAAACCTGAGCAGGGTGTCTTAATACCCTCTTCATAGGGTAGGTCGTTGCAACACGACGGAATGACGGCTCGCTGGTCACCGGGGAGTCTTAATACCCTCTTCATAGGGTAGGTCGTTGCAACTTGGGCATACAATGTACTGGACACGGTGCTTGAGTCTTAATACCCTCTTCATAGGGTAGGTCGTTGCAACCAGTTATGATAAGTACATGACTCCGGGGGCGTGGGTCTTAATACCCTCTTCATAGGGTAGGTCGTTGCAACACAGACTATACTTCCAACTATTTCTGTGAGACAGTCTTAATACCCTCTTCATAGGGTAGGTCGTTGCAACACAGAGGAGGTGTACACGTACGAGGGCAAGGAGGTCTTAATACCCTCTTCATAGGGTAGGTCGTTGCAACACAACCCGTGGTCATGCGTTTGTGGAGATGCAGAAGTCTTAATACCCTCTTCATAGGGTAGGTCGTTGCAACGCAGTTTGCATGTAGCCAAGAGTAGTAACCCCCTGGTCTTAATACCCTCTTCATAGGGTAGGTCGTTGCAACTGTCTCTGTTTTTTTCTTATACAATCCAGAAAATTACATACCCTGTTGCGCGAACCTCGTTTTTTGACCTTCATCAACCCGTTACAACTTCCTTCTTTATACCACTTTTACTCATTATTTCAAGGGGTGCGAACCAAAAAAATGCAAATAAAACGTAACGCATTGAAAAATCGTTTTTAAATAATGGTAAAACAGTACTTTTCAAAATGTTCGTTAGAGGTTCGCGCACAACAAACAGGTTGCATGACCTTTTCAAGGCATTAACAGGGCAGCTTCCAGTCCATGCTGGCATGGAGAATCGCTCCATCCCAGCATGGAGAAACTTTCCATCCCAGCATGGAGAAACTTTTCATCCCAGCATGGAGAAACTTTCCATCCTAGCATGAAGAGACTCTCCAACGTAGCATGGAGAAACTCTCCAACCCAGCATGGAGAATCGCTCCATGCCGGCATCCACTTTCCCTCTTTCCCGCGTTCCGCCCCGCCCCAATGCCTGCACGCAGGCTCTCTCTCCAAAATATGCAATAATCACCCAAATTTTTATTGACAACAAGCCCCCTGCTGCGTACTTTGGATAAATCCGTTTATATCGGGATGTATCAATATCTTAAACCCAAAGGGAGGACTTCATCATGGCTATCCACTATCGTATCGAACGTAACGCTCTGACCAAACCCGGCACCTGGCGGCTTCGTTTTCTCCCCCAGGGTATTGCGGGCTACGACGAGGTGGCGGAACGGGTGGCCCTGAAGAACCCCGGTTCTTCGGTGGAACAGGTCAAGACTCATCTCCAGTCGGGGATACATGAGATCCTGGGAATGGTGCTTGAAGGCATACAGGTCACTCTGGAGGATGCCATGACCTTCCGGCCCGCCTTTCATGCCCGCCTGTCCACCCCGGATTCATCGTTGCCGCCTCTGGAGGAACTCCTGGGACTCAATATCGCGGCCTCGCGTTCTCTTGTCCGGGAATTGCAGGCCGAAGCCAACCTGGTCCGTGAACCCTGGACGGAAAAGGTTCCGACAATCCAGGCCGCCGCAGACACCGTGACCAGGCTGAACAACGTGCTCAACCCGGAGGGCGTGTTGCGGCTCACCGGCAATAATCTTGCCTTTGATACGGAAGACCCGGAAAGTCGTTGCGTGCTCGCCGGAACCGAGAGCGGCAGCGAGGAGCAGAGTCAATTCGCAGAGATCACGGAGCGGGAAGTGCTGGTCGTGCCCCGTATCCCGGTCCAGTCCCATCCCTGGAACAACGAGTACACCGTGTCCATCACCACCCGCTATACCGAACACGGTTCCATCCGCACCGGCACCTACGGCGGCAGGCTGCGCACGCCCCTGGAGGTGCCATTATCAGCCATGATGCCGCCGCCCGAGACCGGCATCCTCACCGGCAGCGCAGCCACGCCCTATGTGGTCATCATGGGCGGCCCGCCCACGGGGGACGAGCGTCTGCGGGTCCAGGTGGAGCATAACCTGCAGGATGATCTTCTGAGCTTCAGGTTGATTGATATGCGGGATGGCGGCACCGAGGGCCTGCCTGTGCCGGTAACCGGGAACGGAGTCTACATTCTGCCCGGCTTCACCGGTTCGGCAGTGAGCAGCCTGGATATCCGGGTTGATGATTACACCGCCCTGAAGACCATGGTGCTCAATGATTACGCTGGAAGTCTGGTGGATATTCTGGATGTAAGGATGGCGTGATCGGAGTTGTATAGATAAACAATACCGTTGGAGGTGCAGGATGAAAGCAACAATCAAAGTCGTTATCCCGGTTATTGCCTTTTTCGGACTGGCTGCAAGCAGTTTTGCTGCTTATGTCGATGGGAGCGGCATTGAATACACCACGACGAAGAACGAGCATGGTGTTATCTTCAAAGCAAATAACGTAACACTTTATCTCGGAAAAAGTTGCGATGCCTACTCGCCGCAGTTCGGCAGAGGGAGCTGGGCATGGGCGAATGGCGGTGTTATGGTCAAGCTTGAAAAGAAGGAAATAGGCTTTCCTCACCAGGACTCTCCATTTGAAGATGGCAGGTGCCCTCTGATGCTGGAGGAATAGTCACGTAGCCTTGAAGACAATGGTGCTCAGACTACAACGGAAGTTTGGTGGACATTTGGGCTGCGAAGATGGTATAAGGAAATATGTGGCTGAATAGCCGTCCATATTACCATACCAAAAGGAGGAGAAGTGATGGAGAACCAATTTATTCTGTTGTACTACCTGTCTTCTATGACAGGCCTGATTATGGTTGTCGGTGGAATCTTTCTGCTGTACAAGGAGAAGATCTATATAGATAGCCAGACACAGGAAGTTACGGCCCTTGAAACACCAGCCGGTACATTTCGCACCAATGCACCGGCCTTGGCCCTGTTCATGATCGGTTTCATCCCTTTGATCTACCCGATTTATCAGTCCTCAAAGGATAAAGAACAAGTCAAGCTAGCACTGGAACAAGAGAGGCTAAAACAGGAAGAGAAAGTGAAGCTGCAAGGACACGTTTCAGCTGGCAATGACACCGTTCAAGTATACGTGGTTTTGGATTCTGAGTCCGTGAACAACCCGCGCGACTATAGCTTTAAAGTGCCTGCGCATTTGGAACAGGAAAAGTATACAGTGCTTTACAAACTGGATAATATCATCCAGGAAGAAATGGCTGATTTGGACAATGCGAAAGATGGGCACATTCCGCTCAAAGGTTTCAAATATCACAAAAACAAAGATACTGAGAACATAAAATATCAACACCAGATTGATGAAGTATCTGATGAATTCCTCAACTGACAACATATTGGAGCGAGCTATGAACAAATATTTATTCTCTCTGCTGGTTATCGTCTTGTCGGCCTCAACAGTCAGCGCCGCAAGTCTGGAAGGAACGGTTAGAGACCCTTCTACTGCATTGCAGCCTGAATTCGTTGTTACCTTGACACCGCCCAAAAAGAGCAATAAGCCAAAAGAAGTGACCTCAACTTCTTCTACCGGGAACTACCTTCTGGATAATATCGACAAAGGTAAATATATGTTTGAGGTATCTTACGGTACCGAGGTGATCTATAGAAAGGTGATTGAGGTGCAGGGAGATGACACAAAGGACGTGACACTGCAGCGACAGTAGACAGTAAAGAGGGAGGATGCTCCGCCGGTTACTCAAACAAATTCACCTGCTGGGCAAAGCTGCCCGGCACTTAGTTCAGTGCCAATGGCCTCAATGCCGGTGCTGCGGACAAGCGTCCGGTGCATCAATCTTATTGGCAGTTCTTATCTGCTTCAGCCGCTCCACATTCCGGGCGTGCCGACTGCGCAGGTCTTCGCAAATCATGTCTAAATTGTAGTTGAATCTACGGGCGTGTTCATCTCTGTATTTTCGGACTTCCTCTATGATAGGATCAATCATGTTCCGCCTCCATGAATTCTTCCGGTGAACAGATTACGGGCATGGAGCAGCCATGCTTCGTCACAACACTGCTTATTTTGCGCATCATGAAGGGATTATTGATGTGCTTGAAATTCCAGGTGACAATGAATTCAACATCGTGGGCTGCCGCTACAGCAATGTGAACTGCATCTTCCGGGCATTTTTCAGGAACAGCCTTTTCCCTGACAAGTGATTTTGCCAGCTCCTGCGTTTTCGCGTTTGTGTCAAGAACAGAAAAGTCACGGATTTCCCAAAGGCGACGTTCGGCCTTCCCGGCATCGCCGCACGATGCTTCAACGACAACAGTATCTGAAATAAAAACACGATAGTTGGGAAGCGTTTTCCAGAAAGCATGTGTGACAAGCTGACGACTGCTTATCCGGATATTTTCTGACATTTCGGCAGTCAAATAGCTTATGACGCTTGTTTCAATGTATATCGTTCTTTTCATAAAGGCAATATAGATGATCTTTTTGGCTTTGGCAACAGGTGCTGATTTTTTTTCTCAGCCAATAGCTTCAGCGACTCCGCAGTGAGATACCTGTTTGCTTAACTCAAGCTGCATGATACAGTGACGTTCACAACCTACTCATCCCGTCGATGCAATAACAATGCTGGGTATCAAAATGAGAATACAACGACTTGAAATAGAAAATTTTCGGGGCATCCGAAAAATGCAGCTTGATTTTCATCCCCGGCTGAATGTCTTTGCCGGAGTAAACGGTATCGGTAAAACCACGATCCTCAATGCACTGAGCAGAACAATTGATATCGCACGCCTGAATAACGTTGCAGGCAGCGAACGGCAGGAGCTGGAAAACCGGGGGCTTATCTATCCTGATGATATTCAGCTCGGTACTGAACAGGCACGCCTCAGGTTGCAGCTGCACTTTAGAGATCAGTGCATTTCCACTATGGCAAGCAGCCGTCCTGATGAAATATCATCTGATCTTGCTGACTATTTCCCAGGAACAGGTACAGAGCTTCCTCACAGATTTTTTTCTGAAGAACGTTCCGCTCTTGCCGGAACCTGGTCTCCGAGTGAAAAGACGATAAACAGGATCGCAGAAATAGACCCATGGATAAAAGCTATCATTAATGACACAACCCATTTCAGCCATTACTTTAACTGGATTTCAGAAAGGGAGGCATTAGAAAATAACAAGCTCAGAAGGTTTATTGACAGTGGAAAGGAATTTGGCAAGGATCATTTTGTGCGAGATCATACTCTTCAGCTGGTAAAAAACGCCGTTGAGGAGATTACAGGTTTTGCTGGTCTGTTTCATGACCGAGAATTATATGAATTCACACTGAGGAAGAATGTTGGTTCAGAAGAAAACATCCTCCTTTTTTCTCAGCTCTCTTCCGGTGAACAGCATTTAGTGGCCTTTGTGACCATGATCGCAGTATATCTTGCTTTGAGCTTTCCTGAAGCAGAAAATCCTTTACACGAAGAGGCTGTCTTCCTTATAGATGCCCTTGAACTGCACCTGCATCCCTCCTGGCAACGGGAACTCATCCCCAAGCTCCTGCATTCCTTTCCCAACTGCCAGTTTATCATAACCACCCACTCACCACAGGTACTGGGCAATGTTAAGCCGGAATCAATTTTTCTTCTGAAAAGAGAAGATGATGAGATTGTCTGTGAACAGCCTGATGAGAGTTACGGAATGACAATGGATCGGGTATTGGAATTAGTCATGGATGAAGAATCCCGTCCGAATCAGAAGATCCGTGAAGATATCGAAAGCCTTTTTGAGCATATCAGCAGAGAGGAATTTGACAAGGCTTCCGACCTGATCAAGGCCCTTAAACAGGACATCCCCAGCGACCCCGAAGTAATACGGGCGGAGATGCTGCTCCACAAGAACGGTCTGTCTTTATGAGATATATCGAAAAACACCCCGAAGAACCGGAAGCGTTCAGTCGATGGAAAAAACAAAACAAGAAGGCTGACTGGCGTGATTTCTCAACCAGTGCTGAACACAGGGAACTCCGAGAACAACTGCTTGCAGAACAGGTTGGAATGTGCTGTTATTGTGAAGTGATGCTGACAGTGGATGATTCCCATATCGAACATCTGAAACCAAAGAGCAGATATCCGCAGGAGAGGTTTGCTTACGGTAATCTCCTGGCTTCCTGCAACAGGAAGAAAAGTTGCGGGCACAAAAAGGGAACGTGGTACCGCCCTGAAATGGTCTCACCGCTGACGGAAGGCTGTGAAGAACGTTTTACCTACACTCTTGACGGAAGGATGATCCCCTCGGATAAGGAAGACAAGTTGGCCTCGGAAACCATTGAGCAACTGGGGCTGAACTGTGCCACATTGAAAGACCGACGTAAAAGCATCATTAAGGCATTAGATAATGGAGGCAACGGACCGGAACCGGATTATCTGCAAACAGTTGTGGCAGGAATATTGAACAGGAAGAGCAACTGGCCGTTCGGCTTTCCTACTGTCGTCTTGTTTATAGCAGCAATGTATGACATCGCGATCCCGTAATGAGAGGAGCAGATTCCTCTGCTTCCCATACCCGTCCTTACTTTCTCTTCAGAAGCTCAGCCGTTGAGCAGGCAGTATCGGTAAAGCAGAACAGCATGGCTTCCAGCTGCTCATAAAAGGGATTAAAAGTACTCCTTCGCAGGGTTCTGTACTGCGGCTTGAGATCCGCTGGCAGCTCTTCCACATTATTTTCACCAAAGAGGTTATCTTCTTCCTCATCCCGGCAGGCCGCAAGATCTGCCGGACTTGCAGCGTATTTCCGGCAATGCCTGTATCTGCCGTGAAGCCCGTAATGAGGATCCTCCGGGCGAATGGGAATAGAGAGGTGGGAGATATTAACGGTCTTAAACTCCTCTTTCATCTCCTCCAGCGGGATCTCAAGAACAGTATCGCATTGGAGGTCTGCTGCCTGGGCTATACGGTTGTTCACGGCCGGATCAATGGACTGATACCATATAAGCACCCGCTGTTGCGCCGCATCTGAAGAACAAAAAAATCGCCGGGCCGCCTCGGCATCAACTGTCGTGTCATCGGCTGTAACCGCCATCAGAACAGGAACCTTGAGCGCATATTCCGGGTCCATCATGTCACGGGTCAGGGCATAGAACACAGCGCCCGCATTGTAGGAAAAGGATTCGTAGCGCACAGCATCTTCTTCGTCAAAACGACTCTCCCAATCCTTGAACAAGCTGATGAACGATGCCAGAAAAGCAAAAGGCGACTTTGCCTTGATTGATGGGGATAAGAGAATCAGGCCCGTTATCTTATCGGCTCGCAATCTTTGAGCTGCTGAGGGGTGGTTCTTCATATAATCAATAGCCAGGGTAGTGCCTGCGGAAAATCCGACAAGATAAAGTTCTTCTATCTGCGCATCCTCCTGAAACCCTTTGACCCCGTATTCGACGATGCGCCTGAACTCCTTATGATCCATTTCCAGGGAATCACCGACCACTGTACCGTCTCCCGGAAGCAACACTGCTCTGATCAGGGCGCAGGGATATTGCCTGTGCAAAGAGTCCCGAATATTGCTCAGCAGATAGGGCGAATCTATGAGTCCGTGGATGAGCAGAAACCCCTTGCCTGCTCCTTTGCCACCCTCACTGCATCGTTCCTTCTTGTTTGCAGGCAGTTGGAATGGACTGCGCATGGATGCGGCCTGGGCATTGGTATAGCCGCCAAGATATTTTCGTTCACCGTTATCAGGGCGTACCTTGTCCAGGATCTGTTCAATATTTTCCCGGCTGTCCTGAATATACTCAGAGAAAGGAGTGTCTTGCTCGGGAACAAAAGCGGCCCTGCCTGTCGGGGTGTACAAAGGATCACGGTTTGCGCACGCACTTATGACAGGGAGAATGCAGA
Organism: Desulfobulbaceae bacterium; assembly: GCA_011389815.1. Lineage (GTDB taxonomy): Bacteria > Desulfobacterota > Desulfobulbia > Desulfobulbales > Desulfobulbaceae > Electrothrix. Next base: position 10,058 of record JAABTP010000121.1, read on the forward strand.
GAAGGAAAAAGATGATTTTTTTGAACGGAGTCATGGGATTTATAGTGAGTTGTTGGGCTTAAAACTATATCTTGCTGTCAAGATCAATGGGACCAGAGTCGATTGATTTTATATACGTTTTACCGTTACCCTTGCCTGGCAAAGGGTGGCGCTCCTGCTCCAAAACATCAGGCCCCCAAATACGCCTTCTTGACCGCAGGATCATCCAGCAAATCCTCGGCCCTGCCTTCCAGCACCAATTTTCCATTCTCCAGCACATAGCCCCGTTTGGCAAATTTCAGAGCAAGGCGGGCGTTTTGCTCCACCAGCAGGATAGTGGTTCCGGTCCGGTTGATCTCTTTCAGCGATTCAAACATATCCAGCATCAGCAGAGGGGCAAGCCCCATTGAAGGCTCATCCAGCAGCATGATTTTTCTCCCGCTGATATAGGCCCGGCCCACAGCCAGCATCTGTTGCTCTCCACCGCTCAGGGTATCAGCAAGCTGATTTTTTCGTTCTTCCAGGCGTGGGAAGAGGTCAAAAACCCACTTTCGATCCTTGACCACAGCCTCTGTATCCTTACGGGCAAAGGCGGCCAGGGTGAGGTTCTCGGTCACGCTCAGGTTACCAAAAATCATCCGGCCCTCTGGTACATGGGAAATCCCCAGCCTGGAAACCACCTTGTCGGTGTTGTATTTGAGGATATTATGGCCCATAAAGTAATGGCACGACCTTAAGTGGTTGACCACAGGATTACGCCGTTTGTCTTCTTGGTACTGTCAAACGAGGGTAGGC
>JAABTP010000122.1 GCA_011389815.1 Desulfobulbaceae bacterium
GTTCTGTTGTTCATTCCAGACAATACGCTGAAGATTATTTCCATACTGAGCCGCATGTTCTTCTGCGAACGTCCTTCCAGCCGTGACGGCTATAAAGCGACAGGTGTATGTTGCATTGCGTGTTCTGGATTCTTTCCTGCAAGTCCTCGCAACTCAATTGCAAGGACATCTTTTTTCGTTGCGGCCTCCCGCAGGCTTTCTGCGTGCATCCGCAAGAAGATTGCAAGCCCCCGCAAGCTTGTTGCGAGCTTCCGCAATTGAATTGCAAGCCGTCGCAATAGAGTTGCAGGCTCCCGCAACCGAGTTGCCAGTCCTGGCAGGATAATTGCGTGCTACCGCTTTCTTTATGCGCCTTAGCACTACGCCCTATCTTGCGCCCGCATTCACTGCGAAACTACCGGAGCAGGTGCCTCCTTCTGCCCTGCCGTCACAGCAACACCCAGATCATTAGCCGCCTTAGCAGTCAGCAAGGAAATAAGATCGGTAGCGTTGGGCTGGCCGCCGTCGATAAGACAGAAAATCACGTCGGGAATACAGTACCATCTCTGTAAAAATTTGTCTCGCCTGTTAAAGCTCTTTACTGGTGATGAATTTGAAAAATCCGTTGAAACGCGGAGAGAATGAAGGGGAAAACGACAGAGGGAAAAAAAACTGCGGATAAAAAAAAAGCCGGGCAACCCTGCAACACACAAAGGGACTCGCTGCCGCTGCTTCCTCCCGGACCTGACGGAGTTCACGATTCTTTGTTGCGCAGGACCCGGCTATCAAAACATGGGTCGAATATGTAATTGGCGGAGAGGGTGAGATTCGAACTCACGGTACTTGCGTACACACGCGTTCCAGGCGTGCACCTTAAGCCACTCGGTCACCTCTCCAGTACCATGAAAAAGCAATCTGTCGCAATCGGGAAAAAGAAGTTTTGAACTCCGACCGTCGTTTGTATTGCTCTGGGCACATTTATATAAACTGCATGCGTCTTTTTGACAAGAAAAAAACACCTTGTTTATCATTTTTTTCTCTTCTGTCTGAAGAAATCCTTAAGCAGTCTTGCACATTCTTCAGCACGAACCCCACCATGTACAGTAAAATTATGGTTCAACCTGCCGTCACAGCCTATACTATATTGCGATTGCAGGCCCCCGCCTTTAGGATCTAAGGCTCCAAAAACAATACGCTCCACCCGAGCCTGAATCATAGCTGCTGCACACATGGGGCATGGCTCCAAGGTGATATACATGGTGGTTTCAGGAAGGCGATAATTTTCCAGCCGTTCTGCTGCTGCCCGCAGGGTATGCATCTCAGCATGACCAGTGGGGTCATTGGCCTGAATACAGTTATTGCCTGCCCCAGCAAGAATATCACCATTTCGATCCACGAGAAGAGCCCCAACAGGGACTTCCTCCATTGCAGCTGCCTGAACAGCGTAGACAATGGCTTGCTCCATGAAATACAAATCCCGCACTTCATCCCATGTTTGCTGTTCACTTCCTGTTTCCATCGCCCGCTCAATCTCCCATTATCCCTTTATATCGTTCCCCAATATCCCGTTAATCCTTCGTGACCAAGAGAATAGTAAAAGAACCGTAAAGAATCAAGCCCTGCTGCGCCTCGAACTTGACAGTCCATCTGCTTATCACTATATTGCTATATAGGAATATATAAACACCAAAAGGCAATCACCCCAAGGTACAATGAAACAGCTCATCCAAGCTATGAAGGCCCTTTCTGATCCTAACCGGCTCGCGGTTCTCAAGATACTGGAACAAGGCGAACTCTGCGTGTGTGAGATCCAATATCTTTTAGAGTTGGCCCAACCTACCGTATCAAAGCATATGAAAATGCTTGAAGAGGCCGGGTTAGTCAATCGGCGACGGCAGGGAACCTGGATCCTGTACAGCCTGGCTAATGGCAAAGAGTCTGTTTATGCGGAGGCAATGCTTGCACACCTGAAGGGCTGGCTACAAGACGACCCTCTTGTCCAACAAATGGAAAAAGAACTCCCTAACGCATCGGCCTTGCGTTCCAACAAGAACAATTAACCAACGAAAAAAAATGGAGCCTTTACAAACCGCGGGCTGCGGCTGAGAAAAAAAGACAACCGGTCAGGTGACCGGCACAAAAAAAATAACTCGTACGCAAACATGGCTGTTCGGAACTTTGGGCCTTGGCCTTTGGTACCTGATCTACAGCCAATTACTCCCCTTTTCCCATTTCTTCACCTATTCTCTGCTTGGCATCAACAAAGGAAGTCATCTCGGAGAAGCTATCCAGTTTTTTATCTATGATACCCCCAAGGTCATGCTGCTTTTGACCCTGGTGGTCTTTATTATCGGCGTTCTCCGCTCTTTTTTCACCCCGGAACGAACTCGCAAATACCTTGCAGGTCGACGAGAGATTGTCGGCAATCTACTGGCCGCCCTGTTGGGCATCATCACTCCTTTCTGTTCCTGCTCTGCTGTGCCGCTTTTTCTCGGTTTTGTCCAGGCAGGAGTGCCCCTTGGTGTGACTTTTTCCTTTCTCATTGCGGCCCCTATGGTCAACGAGGTGGCTCTGATTCTCCTCTATGGCTTACTTGGCTGGAAAGTTGCCTCACTCTATCTTATTTCAGGCCTGCTCATTGCCATTATTGCGGGCTGGCTTATCGGTCGCCTGAAACTGGAGCACTGGGTGGAAGACTGGGTTCAGGAAATGCGGACTGGGCAACCACTGGTCCTGAACAAGAAGCTCACCTGGGCTGATCGGGTAGATATGGGCTGGCTGGCAGTGAAAGAAATTATCGGGAAAGTGTGGCTCTATGTCATTATTGGCATCGGGGTGGGCGCTGGTATTCACGGCTATGTCCCGGAAAATGTCATGGCTACTGTGATGGGCGGTGACCAGTGGTGGTCGGTGCCAGCAGCTGTCTTAATCGGCATTCCCATGTACTCCAATGCGGCCGGAATCGTGCCTATACTGGAGGCCCTGCTCGGCAAGGGAGCAGCCTTAGGAACAGCTCTGGCCTTTATGATGAGCGTCATCGCCCTGTCCCTGCCAGAAATGGTTATCCTGCGCAAGGTGCTTAAACCGAAACTGATTGCTGTCTTTGTCGGCGTAGTGGGATCAGGAATCCTTTTTACCGGGTATCTCTTTAATCAGTACATAATGTGATTACGATACAATATCTTCAATCTGTTGAATAAAATTCTGCAGGCTATGCAGGCAATTTCGATCTGACCTTATCCTGCTGCGCAACTCATCAATATAATAGGATTCCGTAACACCTTGCGGATTCCTTTTGCTGTAGCGAATGTTCTTCTCCCGAAGCATGTTTTTCAGATACTGGAAGTGATAATCACCAATTGATCCACTATACCCTTCTGGTTGCCGCATTTTTTCAGGATCATCCTGAGCCGTATTATAGTGACCGGTAAAAGCGGAAACTTCAGCAGAAGAAGGATTTCGTGCGTAAATGCGCCGGTTACCGAGAAACCATGTCTCCATACAGACAACTTGCGGCAAGATAACAACTTCGCAGTCATTGAAGACAACATTATGATCAGTGATAAATTCTTCGACTTCTTTCACTTTCTCCATTGCCAAAACATCATCAGTATCAATCACCAGAACAAAATAGTCAAATTTTCCCGAAGCATTCACATCAGCAGCAGAATCAACAAGATGATTATCAAGGATACTTGGAAAGCCGCCGCCGCTGATCAAATAGTAGTTATCCGCGAGAACATCGGAGGGGAAATCAACCCGTTTAAGCTGAGGAGCGAGGTATGCCAGCCATTTCGGATACACCTTCCGCTCCGTCTTTCCTTCCACTAAAAAATAGACATTCACGACTCCACTCCTTCGGAGTAGATATCAAGATTGATGAGTTGAGTAAAGGCTTGATGCTTTGATTTATCGAAATGAAACTCGGCAGCATCGCGGGCGGTCACTACACTGCCTTTTCTGGTAACGATCTTCCAGTTTGTATGATTGATGTTGTTGATTATATACGGATGATGACTTGTAATAATAAACTGAAGCCCTCTTTCAGAGGAAAGAATACTACTGGTCAGTTCGTCAATGCAGTTTATGCCAAGACTGTTTTCAAATTCATCTATTAAGATCAGGCTGGAATCCGCGCATAAATGAAGCTGCGCTATATGAACCAGCGTCTTGAGCATACCTGATGATATGTTAGAAATCCAATCAGCTACGCCCATTTCTTTAATTTGAATCTCAAGAGTAAAATGTTTTACAGCAGTTTCTATTGAAAACGGCACAGGTTCAATTCGCACTTCTTCAACAGAAGGAAAAATATCAATAAAACTGTTTACGATGCTGTCAAACAGTTGTCTTTCTTTCTTGCAGGCAAAATACAATTTTTCATCAAGAGGTATTGGGAGATTGCGAACTTCTCCTATGTCTGAATATTTATTTATATCTTTGTCAAAAGACGAAGAGAAAGATGCCTTTATATCCATAACAGGAAATATAATTTTTTCAAATTCCTTTGCTGCTTCCTTTATTTGCTCTTCTTCCCTGAGTAGATACAATATGCTTTGATCACTAGAAAGTTTCACTGTTTTTTTGTTATTAAACAATATCTCCTTATGATCTCTCGTTACGATCAGCTTATTTTCCCTCTTAACCGATTCAGTTATGATAGATATACCACTTGTATGATTTTCATCATTTTTAAACGAAACGTCAGTATCTTCAAACTCCCCCTCCCATATATACAGAGTTCCGCCTGATGATAAAAATTCAATATACCACTTAACACCTTTTAACGATTCCCCTTTTACTATCCTTTTTAAATCAAGAATTGAGTTCAATATACGCGTCTTGCCCACTCCAGATGCCCCGACAAGCAACGTGAGCTGATTAAGGGACAGGGGTTGAAGCTCCCAGCCCGTTGTCCTATCAGCAAAAGAAAAAGTTTGTATCCGCATTATATCGCCTCATTCTGGAAGTATATACGCATCCACGTCATTCGCTACAATCACGCCGTAGTTGATCACGCCCAGCTTCCTTACTTAACCCAAACCAGTACGTGATGTAATCTCTTCTATCTGTTGAATAAAATTCTTTTCATTCACAAAGCTCACATCATACATGCTCGTCAACCCTTGGCTCTGTTTGTCACTCAACCCCACAGCACAAATCAGAAACTGGCCGTCATCAAGCTTCAGGCGTTTCTTCAAGACGGAGTATTTCTCAATATCCTTGCGAAATTCTCCGGTCTTGCACTCAATGCACAGCGGTATGGTACCGTTGATAAGAAAAAATACATCAAGTTCATGCTGGTCTTCGTTCTGAAAAATCACAAAGAGATTACGAAGACAGGCAACAGGAATGTCCTTTTCACGGAAAAAATCCAACAGCTTCATAAAGACAAACCACTCCATCCATTCTCCGTTAAAGAAGTTCACTATTTTGGGCGCAGTTTGCAGGGTCAGCCGAACGATCTTTTCCTGCTTTTGATAAAAGTATTTGGCAACAAACGAGTAGTCATACAAATCCTTGCAGAATTGAGTTATGACCTTAATATCTTTTTGGCTTTTTTTATTGAGTGTGAGTTTAACCGTTGTATACCCTTTCCGCTGGATGTATTTAATTTTATCACTTACAAGCCTGAGCGTGTCATAATGATCTCCCAGCTGCACTGCAACCTCATCAAAAAAACCGGTGGTATCAAGAGCCTGTTGATCAACATCAACCTGAACATGACGCTCTTGAAAAAACTTCACTATCGGTTCATATTGCTGTTTGCTTTTAAGCTCAGCAGTATTGTAAATATCAACCTCAGATAAAGATTGAAGCGACTCATTTTCTTCTGGGGTTGATGCATCCTGAGATGCTTGTGGATCAACCTGACTGCGTAATTGCTGCAACTCTTTTTTCTGAGCCACAAACTGTTCAATAACCTTTGTAACAAAGGCAACGGTATCATAAATGGGACTCGGTGTTTTGCAGTGAGGACATTTTACAGATTTCCCCTGATAATCATTAGAAACTTCCCGAAGATGTCCACATTTGCTACACCGAAAGAGTGCCATTTTTTTCTCCTGCTACCTTATCGAATCATTTTCCATCCACTCCCCATGGGGAAGGACAACAAAACATAAAAGTTTATCCACGTTATTCCTCTGCCATTTTCCTGCCCATGGCCTCCCGCTCCTGGGTCGCTTGCAGGAGGCGAAAAATCTCACGGCTATGCTGTTTATTCCGGCTCATGGCAAAGAGGAAGGCTAAACGATGCAGTTCATGTTGATCCACAGAAGGCAGTTCAGCAGCAATATCCTTCACCACCTTGGACGACCAATCCTCGGTTAAATCCATATACTCTGCCTTGGCTGCACGCCGGGCCGCAATAGCCTCCTCAATGAGAATATCACGGAGGTATTCCACTTCATGAAATCGTTTTTTCTTCTGAAGTGCTGTCCCTTTACGCTTTTCCAAAAAGGCATAGAGTTTCTCATTCGGATCATCACGCAGGAGCTTGGTAATATACTTGATCTGTCGTTTTCTTGACCCGCCCTTGAGGCCAGCAACTTCTTGAAAAAGCCCCTGCACTTCTTCATCCACAGGCAGTTCATTCAACAGGCCAGCAGGGAGCACAGCCAGTTCTTCCACTAATTTTTCCACCTGCTTTATTCGACGCTTCTGCTCAGACCTGCTCACCTTCATCTACTTTCCCTTCCCCTTGCTCAAGGCGATCACCTTGTCCCAAATTTTGTTTGCGGTTTCTTCTTTGGAAAGCAATGCCAATTGTTCAGCACCCTCTTGAGTAATCAAGGTTACCTGATTGGTATCCACATCAAAACCGGTTTGTTGACCAAGAATATCATTAACCACGATCAGATCAACCTGCTTGGCTTCGAGTTTGCGCCGTCCTTCTGCCTCATGATTATTGCTCTCCGCAGCAAAGCCAACCAGTACCTGATCCTGTCGCCGCTCTTTTCCCAAGCTTGCCAAAATATCCTGATTAGGCACCAGATCAAGCCGGAGATCCGCACCTTTCTTTTTGATTTTGAACGAAGCAACCTCCTTGGCTCGAAAATCAGCCACAGCTGCGGCCTTGATAATGATCTGCGCACCAGGAGCATGTTCTTGCACAGCCTCAGCCATTTCTGCGGCTGTCTGTACCGGGACCATAGTCACTCCAGGAGGGGCCGGAAGACTGGTCGGGCCGGAGATCAACACCACCTCTGCTCCCCGTCGCTGAGCCGTTCGGGCCAAGGCATACCCCATTTTCCCGCTGGATCGATTACTCAAATAACGAGCCGGATCTAATGGTTCACGAGTCGGGCCAGCGGTAATCAAGATATGTTGTCCAGCCAGATCCTGGTCCGCAAAAAGTCCGAGCAAGGTTTCCCGGACAGTCTCCCATTCTGCCAAACGCCCAGAGCCGACTTCCCCACAGGCCAAGGGGCCGTTTTCCGGTTCCACAATGCGATACCCCAGCTCCTTCAAGGTGGCAAGATTGCGCTGGGTGGCAGGATGAGCAAGCATTTTGCTGTTCATAGCAGGACAGACAACCACCGGGGCTGCTGAGGCAAGGACCGCTGCGGTCAGAAGATTATCAGCCATGCCCTGGGCTAATTGGGCAATGGTTTGGGCTGTTGCCGGAGCGATCAGCACCACTTCAGCATCACCTGATAAGCTGATATGGGCCATCATCTCCTCAGCATCTGTACTGAACATATCTGTAGAGACCTGATGACCGGACAAGGCACCAAAGGTCAGGGGCGTGACAAAGCGGGTTGCAGCCTCTGTCATCATCACCGTCACCTGGGCCTCTTCTTTGGCAAGAGCACTCACCCAGCCAGCAGCCTTAAAGACGGCAATAGAACCAGTTACACCCAAAAGAACCTTTCGTCCCTGCACAACAGTATGCCTCTTTCAATGCTCGTAAAATTTTTTTACATAAACGCCCCCGCCCCAAGGGGCGGGGTATTGGATAAAGAAGCTTCGCCATCAAACAATCAAGAAGGCTTCTTCATGATGGGAAATCAGAGGGGCAACGAAGTACTCTGCTCATGTATTTGGGCAGCTTATTTCGCCGGTTTATTTCGTCGATTTATTTTGTTGGAATGGCTTCTCCAAAGGGATTCAGGCCAATGGCTGCGGTTTTATCAATGGTCACATAGAGAGTAAGACTGGTTTTGCGGAAATCACGTTCCGATATGGTCATCATGCAGGTTTTATGGGGCTTAACAAAGGCAAGCATGATATCCCCGGAAGCAGCCTCGCCAACCAATTTCCAATTGCTATCCTCCATAGCCCGGGACATATAATCTTTCAAAGAAGCGGTTTCCACTGAACCTGAATAATGCCAGATGCCGCCATGAAAAGATTCTGTTTTAATAGCCATGGATTTTGATCGATCCCATTCCATTTCAACCGGAACAACAATATCCTGAATATCATCGGCAAAGCTGCCCACAGCAGGGAGCATACCACTCCCACTTCCCATCGGATCAGACGGATACATATTCATCATACTGATGCAGCCGGACAGAAACAGGGTACTGGCGACCAGAGAGAAGAGTAGGATTCTACTGATTAACGGACATTTTTTCATGGGGTGATTCCTCCAAGTTCGTGTAAGATAACGTCTTCCAGCGCTAATCGTCGGGATTGCTGGGTTCTATGTAATGGATACCCTAAAGCCACAACAGCCATAAGGTCGTATTGTTCACTGAGTTGCAGCACTTCATTGACTTGTTGCTTATTTTTCAGGATCTGCCCGAGCCAAACCGCACCGAGTCCCAGCTCGTGCGCAGCAAGCAGCATGTTTTGGATACATGCCCCGGCAGCTTGATGATCCTTGACGGAATCATACATCTTTTCTTTATCAAGGTAAACAGCAATAAGCGCAGGAGCCGCTTCAACAATATGGGCATAATGGGTCAGACTGGCAAGGCGGGCGGAAATATCTTTATCACGGATTGTGACAAACCGCCAGGGCTGGTTATTCAAGCCGGATGGTGCCCAAATGCCAGCGGTTATAATTTGGTGGAGCAACTCCGGCTCCACAGGTTCCTCTGTAAATTCACGAATACTGCGTCGTTCTTTAATCGCCTGTTGAATATGCTGTTCCATATTTTTTCATTTCTCCTTATCTGTAGTGTCCTGATTAAATCGCTATATTTTTTCAGCTGTAATACTAAATATTTCACAAGGAGATGTAAAGAGGATGAGGATATTTTTGAAAAACAGAAAAAAGTTCGCCGCTTTTCCGCCTCTATGCTATGATTACAGACCATTATCTCTTTTTTCTTCAGATTCTGGAGATACCTATGCTGTTTTGTTCGATATTCTGCTGTCTCTTTTCCACCTGATCTCGGGCAAACAAAAAAAAATATCTCCCCTTTTACTTTTCAAACTCAACTAAGGAGAAATTATGAATTGTCCTGCATGCAACAACACACTCACAGAAGTATCCATCGAAAATATCCAATTAGATATATGCAAAGGCGGGTGCGGCGGAATCTGGTTTGACCGCTTTGAGCTGCAACAGCTGGATGAGCCGCATGAGTTTACAGATGAGCACCTTGTTGACGTATTGGCCAAAGAGTCACGGACAAGAACAGACCCTTCACAGCGACTCCAGTGTCCGAAATGTGAGGATGTTGTTATGATGCGTCATTTTCATAGTGTCAAAAAGGAGGTTGAGGTGGATCAGTGCCCGAAATGCAACGGCTACTGGCTGGATGACGGAGAACTATTCAAGATTCGCCAACAGTTCAAAACAGAAGAGGAAAAGAATCAAGCCGCTCAAAACCATTTCTCCAAGCTTTTTGACAACGAGCTGACAGCAATGAAAAAAGAAAGTGATGAGAAGGCTGAACAGTCTCAGCGTATTGCCCGAATGTTTCGTCTTATCACGCCGAGCTATTATTATTCAAAGCTCAAAAACTAACCAGAAACAAAGCGAAATATCCCGACCGCCAATGCGCACCCGACAGATTACCAATAGCCCCGCCCTTCGGGCGGGATGTTAACGCTCATGACTCCACCAAGGGGAATAAAAAAAACCGGGTTACGCGATGAGCACGTACCCGGTAGAGTGAAATATACAAAAGAAAGATTAGCAAAAAAGCTTAAGGAGCGACAGTAAACCTTTTTTGCTTGTCGCGCAAGATGAAATTCATTAATCCTCTTGTATTATTGTGTATATTCTTCAGTTCTATAGAGTTTGAAAAACGTTCTTTACCGTATTCAAGCACTAGAGTAACAATAGCCTCATCTAAAAAAGACAGTGAAATATCACTCTTGTTTTCCATATCTATGGTTACCGTTGAGTATTCCTCAAGTAACGCCTTTATTTTATGACGTATTTTCAAGCCGATATCTCGACCTACTAAAGTATCCTCGGACAGCTCGGTTAACTTAAAAGAAATTTTCATCATCACCTCCGTCTATCTCATTGCCGATCTTTTGAAAAAAATTCTCCGAATCTAACGTTGTTCTCTTATTGATTACCAATCTAACAACAGTTCCTAACCAAGAATAAGGGAGGATTTCATCATATTCTGTCCCATTCTTATTTATATAACACTTATCGCCGGAAAACAAAAATAAAATCCCTTGATTCTCTTCTATAAATCTTTGGCTCTTCGCAGATTAGTGGGAAACGCCATATTCTGCATAATTAGAATAGACATTCTGGGGAGATAATATTATA
>JAABTP010000123.1 GCA_011389815.1 Desulfobulbaceae bacterium
AAGAACGCCTGAGTCTCTCCAGAGAGAGCAAAAATGCTCAACAGGCGTATATCGTTGTCGTGTCCGGGAATTGCTGCCCCTTCAGTAACAATCTATACAACGCATTACAAACAAAGAAAAAATATGTGCGGCATCTGTGGCGAACTCAACTTCCAAGGAAAGCCCCCCAACCTCTCTGTTCTGGACCGGATGAAAGGCCAACTTGCTTCACGGGGCCCCAATCAAGCTGGCACCTATTCCAATGGTCCCCTGGCCTTTGGTCACAGGCGTCTGAGCGTTATTGATCCGTCCTATCCTTCCTATCAACCCATGACAGATCATAACCTGGGGTTAACCATTGTATTTAATGGAACCATCTACAACTACCATGCATTACACAATGAACTCAGCAATCTCGATTACTCTTTTTTATCTCAGGGTGATACAGAAGTCATTATAAAGGCCTATGATGCCTGGGGAGAAAACTGCCCTGAACACCTGCACGGCATGTTTGCCTTTGCCCTCTGGGATGAGCGCAAAAAAAGCATGTTTCTCTGTCGGGACCGGATGGGCATCAAGCCCCTCTACTTCAGTTTATTCCCGGACAAGATCCGCTTTGCCTCCAATACGCAGGCCCTGCTTGCTGCTGGCGGGATTGATACCAGTATTGATCCCATTGCCCTCCATCATCACCTTACCCTGCACGCCGTTGTCCCTGCCCCGCGTACCCTGTTACAGGGCGTGCGAAAACTGGAGCCAGGAACCAGCATGACTATTGACCAGCATGGTCAGCATCAGAGCAGGCGATATTGGCAGCTTACAGCACAGCGCCCCAAAGAGAATATAAGCGAGGCAGAGTGGATTGAACGAACTCGTGTTGCGCTCAATACAGCGGTTCAAAACCATTTTACTGTTGCCGATGTACCAGTGGGCATCCTCCTTTCCGGGGGCCTGGATTCCAGCCTTCTGGTTGGCCTGCTCGCTGAGGCAGGTGTTAAGAAGATTCCCACCTTTTCCATAGGATTTGAAGACGCACCAGCAGAAAAGGGCAACGAGTTTGAGTATTCAGACCTGATTGTCCAACACTTCCAGACTGATCATCATCGCTACACCATTGCCAATGATGAAGTGCTGCAATATCTGCCTGCTGCTGTTCAGGCCATGTCTGAGCCTATGGTGGGGCAGGATACAGTGGCCTTTTTTCTGCTCAGTGAACGCGTCTCTCAGACTGTGCCGGTTGTTCAAAGTGGTCAAGGGGCTGACGAGGTCTTTGCTGGCTATTTCTGGTATCCCTTTATGGCCGCTGAACAAGGGGATCTGGTGGATCGCTTCAGGAAATATTATTTTGATCGCAGCCATGCTGAGTTTCTCGAAACCGTGCATCCTGATTATCATGGCAAAGATCATACAGCTGACTGTCTTGGTAAACTGCTTTCTCAACCAGGGGCAGACACGGATATGGACCAGATCCTGCGAATGGATGTCACCACACTGATTGTTGATGATCCGGTGAAACGGGTGGATAATATGACTATGGCATGGGGCCTTGAAGCACGGGTTCCGTTTCTTGATCATAACCTTGTAGAAACCGCCTTCCAGATGCCGCCAGAGGTAAAACTCAAAGAAAACGGAAAGTATCCCCTTAAAATGGTTGCCCGCAATATACTCCCCGCAGCAATCATTGATCGCCCAAAGGGTTATTTTCCAATGCCGGCACTCAAGTATATTCAGGGAGATTTTCTTGACTTCATGCGCGACACCCTGATGTCAAGGCAATGCAGGCAGCGAGGGCTTTTTCAGCCCTCTTATGTAAAAAAAATGTTAGCTGCGCCGGATCAATACATGACACCCTTACAGGGAAGCAAGCTCTGGCATCTGGCCTTGTTAGAGACCTGGCTGCAAACGCATATTGGCTAACTGTGCAAACACTATGAGCAACCCGGTTATCCTCCTCCTTTTATCCCATCTGCGAGTTACATTAAGCCCTGTCTTTCAACGCTTTGATATGTTTCGGTAGTCGGCTATTGCTCCCGTACATAAAGTGATTGTCCATATTCTCACTAAATCTGCTGGCTTCTGTTGTCAAGCCTATGGCTTCTGCCACCTGACGAATATGAAATGGTGCTGCACCACAGCAAACACCAAGATAATGGATGCCAATATCATAGGCTTCTTTGGCAAAATTTCCGATCTCATAACGGTTGCAGTAAAAAGGATCAAGTGCAGTAGGAAAGTTACTCCTGTGGGGAGAAGGACAGGAACAAGAAGAATGGTCGGAAAGCTTGAAAAAAGTCGGCTCTTGTTCACTTGTTCTATAAGGTACGGGCAGGGCTGCTACATGGCATTTAACAGCTTTTCGAATTTCCCGAAGAAATGGCATCATGGTAGCAGGCCCTCTAAAACAGTTCATGCCCACCACATCAGCCCCTCTCTGTTCCAGTTCTTTACAGGTCTCTACGATTGAAATATCGTCCATCATTTTGTTTTCAGCCATTGGGGCTATGGTCAATACTGCTGGCAAACCAGAACTTTTTATTGACTCTAAGGCTTCATAGGCTTCCCCAGCGTAATAAAAGGTCTCACCGATAATAATATCTGCACCTTCATCCACGGCCCAGCCAACCATCTCATCAAACATTACTCGCACTTCACGTTGTTTTTCCTTTTCTTCTGGATGCCAAATATTCGTATTAGAAATATTCCCTGCCATCAGGTTGCCGGGTTTTGATAAGGCAACCTTTTTAGCTATCTTCAAAGCATTTCTATTTAAGGGTTCCAGCAAATCTTCTTTGTTGATAACCCTCATTTTCTCTCGGTGTCCGTTATACGTAAAAGCCTCGACAATGTCGGAACCTGCACGTTGAAAATCACGATGTAATGCTTCCAAGGCCTCTGGAAATTCCAAAGCAACTTCCGGGACAAACTCACCAGCGGTCAAATACCCTCGCCGTTCAAGTTCAAAAAGAAATCCTTCAGCGCAAATTACAGGTCCCTTATCCAATCTTTTCGTTAAAATATCCGATGCCATTTTTTTCTCCTGGAATAATGTTGCTTCACACAGGGCAACAGGTCGTTGCAACTCCTCTTTTTATACCACTTTCACTAATCATTTCAAAGAATGCGAATCAAAAAATAGAAATAAAACGTAACATACTGAGAAACTGCTCTTAAATAAGAATAAAACAGTGCTTTTCAAAATGTTCGTTAGAGGTTCTCGCAAAACACACTTTACCGTACCTATGTGTTTAATCGGGGTATCTCCTTCATTTATCACTGAGGCCCTGAAAAAAAAATTCTGATTTTGTAAGACGAGATCTTATTTCTTTCAAAATTGAAATTATAAGCATAATTATTGGAATTGCATAGCTGTAACATGCGACAATGTAGCACTTTTGTCGCCCTTGCTAACAAAAATGTTGATTTATGTCTATTAATTTTGTAGCTTCTCTGTTTGATACTAACAGATTGTTAACAAACTCAACATACCGTAAATGATTTGCGGCTTGTTCAGGCAGCTGTCGTTTTTGTAGCTTTTTCATAGGAAATGTAGCTGTAAATTCTTGTTATCTTTTTGTCGATAAAAGAAAAATTTTTGCGTAAGCTGCCCGGCCCGACGTTTCTACGGGATCTCTTTCTATCGCCAGGGAAGAACGATTATGTTTCGCCCAGTCCTGGTTGATTATTATTTTTTTCGATGTAACTTGCTGGAGGTACACACATCATGCAGGCAACCCCACGAGAGATAACTGTTCCCTACCGACCGATTCCGTTACCGATTCCAGAGGGAATAAAACCCAATGAATTCTTCAACAGTGCAGAGAATTTACACGATCTGGTGCAGAACAATGGTCTGCTGCACACCCCGGAAAATTTACTCCTCTACCGTAAGGCCCTGGGCCACAGCCGGGAATTTGACACTTCCATCATATATAATACCTCCAAGTGCATTCTTGATCCACTTGGACGGCCTTCACGCCGCACTCAAGTGCCCGATCAGGTGCGGCAGATCTGGAACAGGATGAATCAGATCATCATTTCCTTTATGCTGGAGCAGTATCCTGACCCGGACAAATGGCTGATTCTGGCCGGGGAGGCCAGTCTGGACGCAACCTGGCCTCTGACCTCACCCGGTGTGCCAAGTATCCGCATGCTTCACAATCATTTCATTGTCTTCAGCAAGGAGGAACTGCGGCAGGCGAAACTGGCCGACCCGAACAACCCGAACCTGACCGACGGCGACCAGCACAGTCTGTTTGCTGAGCATATCCCCCATGTATACCGGGAGTTCTTTGCCAAGGCACTTGACCTCGACATCCTGCAGTCGGTAGACAGAGAATCGACCAAGATCGGGGTGACCGGATACCCGCAGGGGCTGCCAAGCTGGGAGGTGCATGGCGGAGTAGCAGCCCTGCAGGATATCCGCTTCTGGCAGGAGTATGATATGGTGCTGAAAGGATTTCTTGACTTCTACCGCACCTTCTTCGGCCAGGTTTCGACCCGCAATACGCCCATGCCGAAGCACGTTTATTTCCCGGAACAAGTCGAGCAGGTGTTGCTGTATAATAATGATTTCCTTAAGACGGTCAAGAAGGTGCGCGACCGCTGCATCAAGGATCCGAAGTATGCCAACAGCATCCGTTGGCAGCCTGCCTTTAAGCAGCTCATTTATCGTAATGATGAGGGTAAGCTGATCGTCACTATCAGCCAGAACTCGGTAGGCAACGCGATTACAGAGCTGCTGGGCGTGGTGGTGAACCGCGTTCCTGATGCTGATGGTTATGCGGAAATTGAGCCGAAGTTGCTGGAGAAGCTTTTTGCCTTGCGGGAGCGGCTGGTTGAGGCGGACCTGGGCGTGCCTATTGAAAATCAGTTCTGGCACGAACAAGGTGCCGAGATGCCATGAGCATGACTGGCATTGTCTACGTCTTCTCTAGATCATTTTTTTTTCATCCGTAGAATCGTATGATCTCCTTCTGCTTGTAAGCGCATCGGAAAAGAGGCAAGGAGAAGGAGATTTCACAGGAACCCCCGCAATCGTAACATCTCTGACACTCGTCCGCATTTGACAAAAGGCGTCGGATTTACCTTCCTGAAGGTACCCTTTTGATTCACCAAGAAATTTGTATTTATCAAGATATGTCATTTCTTCCTTGTGTAAAAAGCGGCCTGCCCCCGTTTTGCACAGAAAATTCGTTCCGGGACAAGGAAAAAAAGCCTGTTGACGAATATGCAAAGGCACGTTAGATTAAGGAGAAATAATTACGTAACGTAATAGTTTTTCGCTTTCTGGGCAGAACCGGAAAGTTGCATAAAGCCACAGCCGTTGCGAGGCGGTGTCGGAAAGTCACGGGTCTCTGGAGGGGAGATGGCCGGGCTACCTGCTTTTACCTTTGCATATCGGGAAGTATGTTATGCGTTCCACCCGAAAAGCTTCCGTTTTCAGGAACATTCCATAGAGTAAAAAGAATAATGACCGTTGAAAAAATATATCAGCAGCATATTAAGTCGATTTCACCTGCGGAACAACTGAAACTTATTTCGCTTATCAGCAGTAATCTTGTTGTTGAATCTCGGATAAAAAGCACAAAGCGGCGGAGTCTTCTGGAATTGGAAGGTTTGGGCGCCGAACTGTGGCAGGGGGTTGACGCACAAAGCTATGTGGATGAGCTTCGAGACGAGTGGAGTGATCGCCCGTGATAGTGCTGGATGACTGTCTTCTGCAGACGTGATTGAGGCGGTGTCGGAAAGCCACGGGTCTCTATGGAGAGACAGCCGGGTTACCTGCTTTTACTTGTACCGGAGGTGTGTTATGAGTTCTTTATTCCATCCAGGTTTGCTTTCTAACTTTCTCGGCGGGTCAGTTGACTGTTGTGACTCTTCGTTTCCATTCCTCATGAAGAAAAAATTCTTAGTTAATAGGGGTCTGTCCCTAATTTAAACCAGGTGCCGAAATGCCTTGAGCATGGCTGGCATTGTCTACGTCTTCTCTAAATCAAATTTTTTTCATCCATAGCATCGTATGATCTCCTTCTGCTTGCAAGTTCATCGGCAAAAGAGGCAAGGAGAAGGAGATTTTCTTTACAACACCGCCGTCACCGTATTGCTCGGTTCACCTTCACCCGTTTTGTTGATGGCAATGACCCGATATTCCAATTCTTTGCTGCGCTCCTGGTTATTGAGCGTAACCTCGGTTTCGATGGCAATCCCGGCCAGTGCCCAGGTGCCGTCTTCGGCCAATTCACGCCGTTCGATCTTATAGGAGGCCGGGGAACCGCCGTCGGCAGGCTTTTTCCAATCCAGGATCAGCCAACCCGTGCCCTGCTCCGGCACTTCAAGGAGTCTCGGCTGTCCGGGCACCTGCAATGCATGAGGCTCGGCCCTGCCGCCCCAGCCCAATTCCGATAATTTGGCATCATCGCCATGCACTGCGTCATCAGCATAATTGAGTATGCTTTTCATATCCGTCGTCGTGTCGTCAAGGTCGGCCTGTTTGGTATCAGTGGCCTGTTTTGCCGCTGCCATGGCCTGCACCTGAGCCTCACGGGATTGGAGCAGCTTGTCCAGCCGGGCCTGGAGTTGATCCGGTGAGACCGGAGGATCGGGGAAGTTGGGATTGTCTCTCAGCCCGGCGATGATCTTCTGGGCCAGGGCTATGACCTTTGCTTCGGTGTTCGGAAAACGCATGTTCAACCCTCCTTGCTCTGATGTTTGTTTCTGTGCCTGAATTACGGTCTATGGGTGTTCATTTGCATGTACTGCTTCGATATCTTTTGATTTTTCCTTGATAAATGTACGTTTAAATCGTCCTGATGTACGTTTAAATCGGGTCGATTGAAGCGTGAATTGATCCGATTTACACTTAAATTGCCTTGATTGAAGTGTGAATCGTCCTGATTCAAGTTTAAATTGGCCTGATTTACATTTAAATCGTCTTGATTGAAGTTTAAAATGGCCCGATTGAAGTGTAAATTGATCCGATTTAAACGTAAATTGCCCTGATTGAAGTGTAAATCGCCTTGATTGAAACGGCAAAATATGCGTTGTTGGCCGCTTCTGGGGCGTTTGTCGTTGCAAAAGCTACGATGGTTGCCAATCCTTGAGCAGGATTAAATGATTAGCTCTTGTTGCTGGAAATTGCAAGGGAAAAATGGTTATTTTTTCTGTTCATATTGATTGCTCTTGAAATTCGAACCCGCAACCCCATCCTGTAACCCGCATGGCTGCGGGGTTCAATTTTGGCCTGTGATACCGAGAAGGATACTTTTCATTGACATTTTTAATTCGACAAGTATCTTTGCTGAATTGAAATCAGTGATGTTTCATCGGAGATTTGTCCCTTATTTATTTTTGGAAATGATAGCTAAAAGATAACTGAATGGCTGGGTATATATGGTGCTTTTTTGTCAACTCTTGTATTTATTCAGAATGTTATTAATTCAAGGCGTCGAATGTTGGTCGAGGTAATATGGGGGTTGAAGGGGGGTACGATGAAAATGATGAAATTGAGTCAGGAATATACGTTATGATTTTAAACCCATCAATTAATACTACAATCCATGTGTCTGGAATTTCTTTTTTGTATCCTTGGAGAAAGTCAAATATCCTCAATATTCTAATTGACAACTTAAAATATAATAGATTTTCTCTTACTTATGGTTGGTCTATGGTGATCTTAAATTGTTCAAATTTGATGATGGTTGCCCTTTGTCTATAGAGCCAGGTAATAGGCATAAGATTTTAATTCCAGATAAAATTATCAATAAGATTTTAGAGGATTCGGTTGATAGAAAAATTATGTTTAGTGTTTCTGATCAGCTTGGTAATGAAGTTCTCTCAAAGCCATATGAACCACCTTCTGAAATTCATTAGACCTCAAGCGAAAAGAATGAAACAAATGTCGCATAACATGTGTTATGTTAATTCCCTCCTTCGCTCTCCGTTTTTTTACCGGGTACATGTTCAAAGCGTGACCCGGTTTTTCTTTGCCATATGAAGAGCATGAGGATGGCGGGGAGTAAGGGATTGAATTTTGCAAAATCCTGGCTGCTTTGTTACAATGTAACATACGCTTTGAAAAAAGATTACTCTGAATATTTTCCTGAGAGAGTTCTGCTATGCCGATCACAGAGGTATTTCAATCCGGTAACAGTCAGGCTGTACGGCTGCCGAAAGAATTTCGCTTGGAAAGCGATGAGGTGGAAATTCTTCAGCGCGGCGATGAGATTATCCTTCGGGAACGCAAAGCCGATGCTGCGGAGATTTTCGATATTTTGACAGGTTTCCCTGATGATTTTATGTCGGAAGGCCGTGTTGACATGCCGCCGCAGGAAAGGGAATCTCTATGACTGCTCCCCGTTATCTACTGGACACCAATATCTGCATTTACATCGCCAAGCATAATCCGCCTGAAGTACGTCAGCGTTTTCTCCTGCATGGGAAAGAAGAACTTACGATGTCTGTCATCACCTTGGGAGAGTTGCGTCATGGAGCGGAAAAGAGTCAATCGCGGGAAAAATCAGTCGCAGTGTTGAATCAATTGACCGCAGCAATCCAAGTTCTGGAGCTTCCTGTTGATGCCGGAATTCGTTACGGTGAAATTCGGGCCGCACTGGAGAAAAAAGGTCAGATTATCGGCAACAATGACTTGTGGATAGCGGCCCATGCGCTTACCGCAGGTTTGATTCTGGTCACCAATAATGCGCGGGAGTTTGCTCGCGTTGACAATCTGACAATTGAGAATTGGACATCCTCGTAACCTGCTTTCCCCGCCATGCCGTAAAATAACCTCACCGAATAAGTTACCCGACTCCTGAGCATGGAATTTAATTCATAAGGCAAGCCGGACATGTCGGGGTCAAATCCCGATTAATCAACCTCTGAGAAATACAGCCCCGAGTCCCCCCGGATTCAGGGCTTTTCTTGTTCCGCCGCCTTCATCTCCTTGGTCTCCCTCCATAACTGTTGACAACACATACCTCGACTTTTTTTATTGGCAATTCGTATCCGATCAGATACAATGAGGCTCATGAACAGTATATTGCGAACAAAAGTATTTGACGCATGGCTCTCCAAACTGAAAGATAATCGGGGGAAAGCGCGGATTATCGAACGGATTCGTTCTGCCGGACAAGGAAATTTCGGTGATTGCAGAACGGTAGGTCAAGGCGTTGTCGTGTACATCCTACTGTGCGGCGGAACAAAACGAGGACAACAGCGCGATATTGCCAAGGCGATAAAAATGACTGAAACAATCACTGCGGAAGATTATGAAAACAAAGAACCTGGAACTGGCACCCTTTGATGCAAGCGATTATCTGGATAATGAAGAAACCATAGCCGAGTATCTGGCTGCAGCCCTGGAAAATTCTGATCCAGATGCTTTTCTGGCAGCTGTCCGCGATGTTGCAAAGGCCAGAGGAATAACACAGATCGCGAAACAGGCCGGGATTGGCCGGGAAAGCCTCTACAAAACGCTCCGACCGGGCGCGCAACCGAGGTTCGACACCGTGCGTCGTTTGGTCGCCGCACTGGGTGTTCGCCTTGATGTGGTCACCACTGCATCCTGATAATACCCCACAAAACAAAGGAGACACCACAATGACCCTGAAATACGAATTCCCCACTGACGAAGATGAGATCATTGAGTTAGCCAAGAACATCATCAAGGGAATGACCGACAACCCGAATTTCCCCAACCCGCCAATCCCCATGTCAGAATTACAGAAGATGCTTGATAAGGCTATTGAGTCAAAAGAGGCTGAAGCTGCTGCCCTGGAAGCAGAGAGACTGGCCACGGAAAAGGCCGAGGCTGCCAGGGAGAAATTGTATTCAGCGCAGCGGAAGATGCGGGAGTATAACAGGAAGCATGGCATCTACGACGACAATACCCCTTTGGTGGCATCGGGCATGCCAGGACTGGCTGACCGTGTTTTTTCGCAGCTTGAGGACCAAGAAGACAATACATTACAGGTGCAGAAGAAGGACAACGACTGATAGCTCGTTGTCTGGAACGAACAGCAGGATACAAAGAGGCCGCAATGGATCAGGAAGACGAATTCCCAACTGACGTAGATGAGGCAATTGAGCTGGTCAAAAATATTATTAAGAAAGCAACCGACGACCCGGATTCTGTGGAACTGGCGGTTCCACTTGAAGAGTTACAGAGGATGCTTGATGAGACTCTCAGGATAAAACATAGAAGAGACCTGGCCAAGGAGAGGGAAAAGCAGGCCAGGAAAAAAGAGCAGGCCGCCTGGGAGGAGTTTTGTCAGGAACAGCAGAAAGCACTGGAGTATGGTAAAAAGTGTGGCATAGACGAGAGCCAGACCAGGATGCTGTTCTCTGGAAAGATTAAGATAGCTAACCGTATCTTTTCGCAGCTTCCCGATCAGGGCGATACATTATATATTCAGAGGAAGGACAAGGCCTGACAATATGCCTTGTTTTTGTAAACCGCTCCCCTCTGCTTTACTCCCGCACTGTTGACATTGCATAAGTCGCTCCTTTATGCATGCGGAATGCACCGAACATCAGGGATACACAGCAATTCCCGGACACGACAACGATATACGCCTGTTGAGCATTTTTGCTCTCTCTGGAGAGACTCAGGCGTTCTT
>JAABTP010000124.1 GCA_011389815.1 Desulfobulbaceae bacterium
ATATTTGAAAGAGGAGCAAGGCCCCAAAAAGGACTTTTTTTCGTGTTTTGAGCACAAATCCTACGAACTTGGGTTAGAATATCTTCTGTCTCTTCAATGTCGAAGTCATCATTTGACAAACGGCAACCAATATATGCTTCCGGGTTTTTCTTGATATGCTCGTAAAGAGGAGTTGCCTTTGTTGCAATAATTGATAGAGCAAACAGATCCGAAAAACATACTTGGCCTTCGATTTGTTCCAGTACGAATCTTAAATGATTAAAGAATCTTTTAACTTCACGAGGGTTCTTGATCAAGAATTTGAAATATTTATGATATATCCAACCCAGTCTTTCTTGATCATGATCAAACTGTTCTGTTAAGTTCTTTTCGCTTAGATTTTCTAACTCTACATTTGCCAACTCCTTGATTCCACGCTCTGAAATGAGTGGTAACGGAACCCTGAGCTGAATAACTTTATTGATGTACTCTGAAGCATTAATGATGTCGTTTTTATTGAGGACAGAAGCAAGATAATTGGCATCAAAGGCCAAGAGGAAGGAAGTCCCTGAAAAGTCTGCAACAGCTTTTACGAGTCTCAGAACTTGAAATGTCTCTGATGGAGTGAGCCTGTCAATATCATCAATAATGACTACGACAGGTGTTTTGATTTTCTTAAGCGCCTTGTCAACCTTCTTCTTTTTACCAAGCAAATCTAATTTTTTAAGCTCTGCTATCTTTTTTGTTGTCTTCCCAGAACCGGATAACACTTTTTCAACAATTGAAGCCCACGGTTCTGCACCAGGTACTAATTTAGCCACGCTAAAAAGACTCGAATAGGCGATGAGTTCTTTGGCTGCCTTGAGAGCACTTGCAGAGTTATCTGTGATATTAAGTTGTGATGAGAATTGCAGCAAAAAATCTTGAATCAGAGATTCTGGTTTTCCGGCCAGCCAAGGATTGTATTCAACAATGGTCGGCGGATGTTTTTTCTCAAGCAATGCTCTTTTGACTAAATTTATTACCGAAGTTTTACCGTATCCCCATTCTCCTTCCAACGAAACAGTTAAGCAGTCATCATCATGGTTCAGTAAAAGAATGTCTGCCAAGTGATTTGAAAAAGCTGATCGGTTCAACAAGTCAGGATCATCGGGTCCTCCTTGTATCGGCTGGTCATTATGATATTTACCCACTTTATTCCCACTCTGTTTATTGTAAAGAGCTAGTGCTAATTCTTGCTCTACACTATCAACCGACTTAACAAAAAGATCAAATCACCAGATAAGCTGATCTAAAATTCAGATGAGAAAATCCAAATTTTGGATAAAAAAATCCAATCAATGGACTTTTTAGTCCAACGAGTAGACCTTCTCACCCATCCCCTAACTCCCCTCAAACTTCCTCCGAAAATGATCATACGCCGCATTGATCTCCTTCATCTTCTCCTCAGCAACCCCCTTAAACTCATTGCCCAGATGGGCCACCTTATCCGGATGATACTGCATGGAGAGCTTACGATAGGATTTCTTAATGGCGGCAAAATCAGCCCCCTGCTCAACCCCGAGCACAGTAGAGTAATGCTGTTCAGAAGGCGCACTGCCACTGCCCGCACTCCCGCGATGGTACTGATGCCCATAGCGGTATTTATTCTCCATGGTCTTTTGCTCATATGCCCGGATACCAAGAAAATCACCGATCTTACGGGCCAGGTTCAGTTCTGCCTCTTCCACGGGTTTCTTGGTAAAAATGAGCTGATACACCAGCTCCAGCAAAATCAGGCGGGGTTCATAAGCAAAGCTGCTACGAAACTCCGTGAGCAAGGCATCCAGATCCTGCTCTGTATCTCGGGCATCTTTGATCAGCTGCTTGACCCAGTACATCTGGTCCTGATTATAATGAAGCGAGTGCTGGAAAAAATTGAGCATGGTCCGTAACTCGGACTTGGTGAAATGACCGTCCGCCTTGGCAATACAGACCAGGATATTCACCAAAAGAAAGACAAAGCGATTATGGGTCTCGGTCTGGGACTGCTCGTAGGCTGCGGCCCTGCTTTGGATATATCGGGTAAACCCGAAAAAACCCGCAAACAGGAACAGTCCTCCGAACAGAATGGAAAAGATAAGAAAAGAAAAAAAACTCCCCACAGCCTGCCATCCACCAGTGGCCAGCAGGATGAGGGTAATAATGAGAAGGCAACCACCACAGCCGGGCTGGTTGCTGGAATAATTATACTGGCGTTGCATGGGAAAGGAGGAAGGAAAAAGGTTGCAGGATCGGGACAGGGGCCGTTTGATCATGGCATCTGATCAAACGGAATCACTCTCCTCCCCTACGCTGAACAGGGCATCAACAAACTCTTCAGGATCAAAATCCCGCAAATCATCCACCTGTTCGCCGATACCGATAAAACGAACCGGTATTTTGAGTTCATGACAAATATTGGCGACAATACCGCCCTTAGCAGTACCGTCCAGTTTGGTCAGGGTCAGTCCGGTAATGCCCACAGCCTCATTAAAGAGCTTGGCCTGGGACACAGCATTCTGACCCGTGGTGGCATCAACCACCAACATGACCTCATGGGGAGCTGTGGACAGGTTTTTGCCGATCACCCGTTTTATCTTTTTCAGCTCCTCCATCAGGTTGACAGAGGTATGGAGACGACCAGCTGTGTCAATGATCACCACATCATAATCCTTGGCCACCCCCTTGGCTACTCCATCAAAGACCACGGATGAAGGATCAGACTTAGGCGGACCAGCAACCACTTCCACGTCAACTCGTTCGCCCCAGATCTTGAGCTGATCAATGGCTGCGGCCCGAAAGGTATCACCAGCGATCAACAACACAGATTGCCCAGAGCGAGCAAACTTGGCTGCAATCTTGCCGATAGAGGTGGTTTTGCCCACCCCGTTCACCCCAACCACCATAATCACAAAGGGGCCGGATTCCGGCAAAACAAGTTCTGCTGGTTGGTTTGATTCCTGGAGAAAGGAAAGAATCTTATCACGCAATACCTTTTTCAGGGCCTGGGGGTCATTCAGCTCCTGACGTTTGACACTGTCTTTGGCCGCATCCAGCAAATCCATTGCCGTGGATACCCCAAGGTCTGCTGTGATCAGAATTTCTTCCAGTTCATCCAGCAATTCCTGATCAATCTTCTTCTTTCCACGAAAAAGATTATCCAGGCGATGAACAAAATGGTTCCGACTCTTGCCCAACCGTTTCTGGAGACGCTGGAACATGGAGCGACGCTGGGGCTTTTTCTGTTCCTCAGCCTCTGCTGGCTCATCAGATTCAGCAGGCTCTTTCATTGGGGGAGCAACTTCATCTGGAACCAATGTTCCAGGAGTGGAAGAAGGAGCAGACTCTTCACCTGCATCAACCCGATCAGCGGTCTCTACAGTCTCTTCAGCTGCTGCCTCTTCCTTTTTTCCTGAAAGTTTTTTCTTAAACCAACCAAGCATTATTTCTGATCCGTTTCCTTCTCCAGAACAAATTCCAGAGCTTCTTCAATGGTGTGGGGATAATGAAAGGTCACGCCTTCGCGGACTTCTTCCGGGATCTCCAGCACATCTTTTTCATTGAGAACCGGCAGTACCAGTTCATAAATTCCAGCCCGCAGAGCAGCCAACACCTTTTCCGCAATACCGCCCACAGGCAGGACATCGCCCCGCAGGGTGATCTCACCGGTCATAGCCACATCCTGGCGTACTGTCCGGTCGCTGATCACCGAAATAAGCGAGCTGACCATGGCCACACCAGCAGAAGGTCCGTCCTTGGGGGTTGCTCCGTCCGGCACATGGACATGAAGATCAACCTGAGAAAAGGTATCTTCATCAACGCCCAAGGCATCAGCATTGGAACGGATATAGGTCAGGGCCGCAGAAGCAGACTCCTTCATCACATCGCCCAGCTTTCCGGTCAAGGCCAGTCCGCCTTTGCCCTTCATCTTGGAGGTCTCAATAAAGAGGATCTGCCCTCCCACCGGGGTCCAAGCCAGACCAGTAGAGAGCCCAGGCCCCCAGGTACGGGCCTTCATCTCAGGGGTAAAACTTACCACCCCCAGGAAATCATAGAGATTATCTTCTGTGACCACGGTTTTCTCTGTCCGGCCACGAGCGAGATTTGCGGCAACCCCACGACAGATCGCAGCCAGTTGACGCTCCAGATTGCGCACACCAGCCTCCCGCGTGTAGGAGCGGATAACGGCCAGCAGGGCATCATCATCCATTTCCAGGTTATCTTCCGTAAGTGCATGCTCTTTGAGCTGCTTCTTGAGCAGATACTTTCGGGCAATGGCCAGCTTTTCATTTTCTGTATAACTGGACAGTTCCACCACCTCCATCCTGTCCCGCAAAGGACCGGGAATGGTATCCAGCATATTGGCAGTGGCAATAAACATGACCTTGGACAGATCAAACTCCACATCCAGATAATGATCCGTAAACGTGCAATTCTGCTCCGGATCCAGAACCTCCAGCAGAGCAGAAGCAGGATCACCGCGAAAATCATTGCCCAGCTTATCAATCTCATCCAAAAGGATCAGTGGGTTATTCACGCCCACCTTTTTCAGGTTCTGGATAATACGACCAGGCAAGGCCCCAATATAGGTACGCCGATGACCGCGAATTTCGGCTTCATCCCGCATTCCACCCAAGGCCATACGAGAAAACTTACGCCCCATAGTTCGGGCAATGGATTGGCCCAAAGAGGTTTTTCCCACACCTGGAGGACCAGACAGACAAAGGATCGGGCCGTGGATATCGTTTTTCAGTTTACGCACTGCCAGGAATTCCAGGATCCGCTTTTTGATCTTTTCAAGGCCGTAATGCTCTTCTTCCAGATCTTCCTCAGCCTGGTCCAGGTTCAAGGTATCCTCAGTTGAGGTACTCCAGGGCAGGTCGAGAATCCAATCAATATAATTACGGGCAACCGAATATTCTGGAGAAGACGGAGAAATACGGTCAAGGCGGGTCAACTCTTTTTCCACAGCCTTATGCGCCTCTTCGCTCAAACCAGCCTCAGCTGCTCGTTCCCGCAGTTCTTCAAGTTCCACTTTGCCGTCAGATTCTTCGCCAAGCTCTTTGCGAATGGCCTGCATCTGCTGACGAAGAAAAAACTCCCGCTGCTTGGTGTCCATATCCTTTTTGATATCTTCTTGCAGCTTATTGCTCATCTCAGCAGTGTTGACTCGTCGGTTCAGCTCACGAGCCACCCGGTGGAGCATCAAATTGACCTCCACGATCTCCAGGATTTCCTGCTCCTTATTGACGCGGAGGTTTATCTGAGAAGTCACCAGATAACCAACATGGAAGGGATCAGTGATGGCATCCATGGTGGCCATGATCTCTGCGGGCAGATTAATCAGGTCGCCAAGCTTTTTAAACTCCTTGCGAATCCCCAGAATCAGGGCCTCAGTCTCGCTCTCTCTTTCATTTAACTCCATAGGTAAGATACTGATCTCACCTTTTATATAAGGTTTTTCCTGAGTGAACTTATCCACACTGAGCTTATGAATACCACTCACCAAAACCTGATAATAGCCTTCTTCGGTTTTGGAAATTTTATGAATATAACCTACAGCACCCACGCGATGCAGGTCAGTACTGGAAATAGTATCAGTATCTTCCACCTGTTTTTTATGACAGAGTACCAGTCCGACCATTCTGTCACCTTGCAGAGCCTCATCAACCAATTGCTTGGAAGTGCCACTGGCAATTTGGAGTGGAAACCCCATGCCTGGGAAAAAAACAAATCCATGCAACGGCAGGATAGGTAACTCTTTTGGGATGGGAAGCAAGGTTGGGTCTTGTGGTACTTTCTTTTGCTTATTTCGTGATTGATCGTCCATGTATTCTCCGAAAATTCTCCTCTTTTTATATTCTACGGAACCGTTTGGAAGGTCCACAGCATTCTCATCTCTTTATTGCACGTTCACAGTATACCGTTACTCAACAGAAGAAATCAACAAAAACACAGAATAACCAAATCTCCCTATTGTTCAACCATTCTTCTGAAAGATTTCCCTTTTTTCTTCCTTTATTCCAACTGCCCGTCCTTCAGGGTTAAACAACGATCCATTGCCTTGGCAAGCTCCATATTATGGGTCACCATGACCACGGACATCCTTCTGGTTCGGCAAAGCTCAGTCAACAGTTCAAAAATCTGCTGACCACTGGTTGAATCCAGATTACCTGTAGGTTCATCTGCCAGCAACAGAGCAGGTCGCATAATCAGGGCCCTGGCCAGAGCCACCCGCTGCTGCTCGCCACCAGATAATTCGCCGCTGCGATGGGTCATTCGATGGCCTAAGCCAACCTGTTTAAGGAGCTGTTGGGCCTCTTCCTCTATTTTTTTGCCAGCCTGACCTGCGATCAAGCCAGGCATCATCACATTTTCCAGCGCAGAAAACTCCGGGAGCAGATAATGAAACTGAAAAATAAAACCGATATTCTTGTTGCGATGGCTTGCCATTTTATTTTCTGACAAAGCAGTCAAATCCTGATCAGCGAAATACAAGCTTCCTTGATCCGGGATATCCAGACAACCAAGAATCTGCAACAGGGTGGTTTTTCCTGAACCAGAAGCCCCGACAATAGCCAGCATTTCACCAGGTTTGATTTCCAGATTTACCTGACGCAAGACCTGAACCGGGTTCTCTTGCACTCCATAGCTCTTATGGATATCAGCAGCCTGTAAAAGAACAGACTCGTTGTCGTGATTCTGCATAAGGTGTTTATTCATAGGTCAGGGCATCAACCGGACGAACCGTAGATGCCTTCCAGGAAGGATAAAGGGTTGCGAGCAGGGTGATCAGGACAGCGACTAGAGCGACAACTATTATATCATCAGGCATCACCTTGACCGGTAGGGTGGACATAGGATAGACATTGCTGGGCAGCTCAATAATCTTATACCGTTTCAGCAGGGAGCACACCCCCAGGCCTGCTCCGACGCCGAGCAGGGTACCGCTCACCCCGATCACTGCGCCTTGATAGAAAAAAATCCGCATAATTGCACCGGTCTTGGCCCCCATGGATTTGAGGATAGCAATGTCCTTGTTTTTTTCCATCACCACCATCACCAGCGCACTGATGATATTCAGGGAGGCCACCAGGATAATAAGTGCCAAGGCGATAAAGATTCCGATTTTTTCCAGCTTCAGGGCGGCAAAGAGGTTCTGATTGGCCTGTTTCCAGTCCCGGACTAAATAAGATGGGCCAATATGTTGTCGCACTGCTGCTGCAACGCTATCTGCCTTATCCACATTTGTTACCCGCAGTTCAAGGCTCTGAACGCCTTTGCCGTCAATCCCCACCAGCCGTCGGGCGGTCTCCAGATTGACAAAACCAATGGTGGAGTCATACTCATACATACCAGTGGCAAAAATCCCGCCCACCACACAGGTCTGAACCTTGGGCAGCACCCCCATCGGAGTCAGGGTACCATTGGGTGAGAGTAACCTGATTTTCCAGCCTATATCCACCCGGAGCTGAGTAGCCAACTCCCGCCCCAAAAAAATCATGGGCAACCCGGAATCATCAGCAAGGTCAATCAGTTTTCCGCTGATCATCTTGGATTCCAGGTTCAACACCTTGCCTGCATTTTCCGGGTCAATACCGCGAATCGCAATCCCTGATGAATATTGGCCTGACGTGATCAGGGCCTGACCAAAGATATTCGGGGTTGCAGCCTCCACCCCAGCAAGTCCCTCGACCTCCTGTTTCAGCTGGGCAGGATCAGCAATCCCGTTACCTGGACGATGGATCATTACATGGGCATTAATGCCAATAATCTGATCCCGCAGGCCCTCGGTAAAACCGGTGTACACGGAGAGCACCACAATCAGGGCCATAACCCCGACGGCGACCCCAAGCACGGAGATAATTGAGATCAGGGAGATAAATTTCTGTTTTCGCTTGGCCCGCAAATAGCGGAAGCTGACAAATCGTTCAAAGGACATAGGACGGTAAATTTAAGGTTAAGAGGCGTTGAGTGTTGTGAGATTTTCCCGAAAATCAGCTATCATAGTCAATCCCCGCCGGAAAATCAGGAAACAGCAGCGATTTCTTTCTTTCCGCTCCCGGTACATAAAAGCGGAATGTTCCCTGCTGGTCACAGATCCATACTTCCTTGGCACCGTTTGCAAAATACAGGAATCTCTTGTCTTCCATCTCTTCAGCGGTGTTGCTTGTTGACAGCACTTCAATGCAGAGTTCAGGAGATACGGAGCATTCAACTTCATCTTTGATGTGCTGAAAAATCTCCGCCGATACCCAAGCCACATCAGCAATTTTTGTTCCCTGGTGTGTACTGACAGCGCACTCGGTAAGAACCTTTCCATCCTTGCGTTCCGCTTTGAGCAGAGCAGCTATTTCTCCCTGAAAAACCGAATGGTACACTTTCACCGGGGTCATAATCACCTGTCCCTGCCTGTTCAGTTCAATCTTAAAAGATAAATTTCTCAACTCCGGATGCTCGCATACTTCCTGCCAATTCATAACACTCCTCGCCTTGCTGAAAGCTGTCCGCCGATTATATCCTGAAAAATGATGCTGGTTACCTTTGCGATCTTCCCCGCTTATCCGCAAGGGCTCTCACTTTTTCTTTACTCAACGTCTCTTGCAGGCAGCGTTCAATAAACTTGATCATGTTTGCCGATATCAAGCAGGACAATAACTTCAGCATCACTACCTTGTTCCAGTGAAAAAACAATCCGGCAGTCGTAACCGCAGATGCATGCCCGCAACCCTTCCAGAGTTCCGCTCAATTTATGTGTATTCAGTAATGATGAGTAAATATCTTCCTGCATCTGTTTAAGGGTCTCCTCAACAGAGTTCTGTAATTTTCTGTTGCGGCGAACAAATTTCCGATAAGTTCGCTTGAACTTCGGTGTTACAACCAGTTCTCGTTTCATGCCTATTCGTCCAGATATTCCCGAAGCTCTGTAATCGCACTCTGTGCTGATTGGGGCTTAAGTTCTCCTTGGCGAAACATCGTCAAAGATTCTTGCGCATCTCTGGCAATTTCATGCCGAACAGCTTCAGTTTCCCATTTACTCATCAGGTCAGACAGAATCTCCCGTTGTTTTGGTGAAAACTGTTTCACGGTTTCCACCACCTGTTCAAATGTCATAGCCATGGTTGCACCTCCGTTATAGACCTTGCTTTTTTTCCTTATCACAGCGCTTCTTTCTATAATACTCCATTCCGGGAGGTATTTTAAATATCCTCCAAAGCCATCATTGTTTGCGCCCAGTCAAAACTGACGAGTTTTCGGGTTGGCATGGTGATTCTCTGTGCTGTTAGGGCTTCATCTTTCTGAACGCAGCAATATGGTCTCTGATTTCAGGATTAATCCTTTCATCATCAGCAATCTTGCGTGCCAAGGCCAGACGGCAATCCACTGCATCCTCCTGCTTTTTCCCCAACAACTGTAATCGCTTGAGAATTGCCTTACCATTCAGGATTCGACTCACTTGCTTCCAGTGTTCAGCCGAGCCAGCTTTTTCGGCTCCCGCAAAACGGGCAGCCATGTTTATCCCTTGATCCAGTGCAGCTAACTCTACGCCTTTCTTTTCTAAGCTGCGGCGCAGTTCATGAGAAGCCTTGTCATAATGAGCCATGCTGTCACTAACCTTTTTCCTCCCCTCAACATGACAGCATACATCAGCGGCTGTGAGCATTGTGAACAAAGAAATTTCTTCGAAAGAAAGTGGAAGAGGTGCAGGGCGTTGCTGAACCTGACCGAACCGATCTGCTTTGACCGAGGCAATAATCTCCGGTTCCAGCAGCAGGTAGTTTTCAATCTCCCAGCTACTGAGCACCTTGATATTCTCTCCATATGGCTGACAGGCCCTGAAGTCGCTATCATCGGATTCCCACCAGCACTCCCAATGACAATCTTTCAGCAGAACATCCCGATCAACCAACCCGACGCTTGTGATCCCCTTTTCTTTGTCGTTGTTGACCTTCTTGATAACCTGAGTACAACCGCCCGCTCCCTGTGCATCATCTCCGGCAGAACGAAACTCCACGTTCTCATCATAAAACCAGCGGTCGCCGATAATCAACCTGTCCTCTTCAGATTCGAGATACACAATCACTCGGCTCAAGTAAGATTTCTCTGCGAACTCTGTTGCTGACTTCTCCTTGAAAGCGGTCATAATCGAACTTACTCCATGTTCTCTTCTATGATTTCACCGCCTTTGTGCAGACCCTTTTCTTTATGCTCAAATCCGAAAGCCCGCAGCATTTCTATGGAGTGGGTAGCGATGATGATAGTCATCCCTGGATATTCCTGAGCAAACTCTCGCAGCTGCTTCATCAGGCGTTTTTGCCAGTTGGGATGGAGATGAATTTCCGGCTCATCAATCAGGATAATCGAATTACGGGTGCAATGTGCCCCGATACGCAGGAAGAGCTGTACCAAATTTTTTTCCCCGCTGCTCAACCGATCCAGCCCATGTTCCTGCCCTTTGGAAACAACAATCGCCTCTGGCGGAGTCTTACGCACTCCTTTAAGAACTCAAAAACGACACCTTTCCCTCTGAATAGGTGCATTTCATGCGGCTCGCTGAAGTTTTTCAATCTTCAGATTC
>JAABTP010000125.1 GCA_011389815.1 Desulfobulbaceae bacterium
TGGCTAAATTAATTTTCTGAATTCTCAATAAATACAACTCGTTCATAAAGGCCAAGCCTTAAAGTCGTGCCATTAGGGTATCGGGCCGAATTTATCAGGCTTGTGGAGATGGCAGAAATGTTGGCGAAGAAATAAGTTTTGTTGCCCCGCCCCCCGAAGGGGGTGGGACAGGAGTTTATCATGATCAAATTTCTCCCTGGAATCATTATCCTTCAGGCAATAACTGCCGGACTCACTTATCTTCTCGTCACCGGAGAACCCTCCAGTGACGACCATCTTTTTTTTGCCCTGATTGCCCTTGATATCACCTTTATCCTCCTCATGGCCCTCTGGTTTTCCTCTCTTGCCCGCCAAAATAATTTTGCTTCAATGGAATCCCTCAAAGAGGCCCATGCCAAAGAGCGAGAAAAACTGCGGGTGAATGCGGAACGGCAAAAAAACAGACTTGCTACTAAAAAACATAAGGAGGTACTCAGAGAAACCAAACGGGCCTATACAATGGCAAATATCAAGGCAGGCAGCGTTGTTGTTGGCCTGGTTCTTCTTGGTGGAGTACTGTTGTACAGTCAATTTATCGCTTTTGGTTCTATGTTGTTAACGGCTGGTGGCGGAGGGCTTCTCGGATACCTGGCCCGGGCAAAGCAGGAAAGCCTTTTTCAGCGCAGCAAATCCACCTTCCTTAGTGTCTCACCGGAAGTCAATGCAGAAAAAAAAACAAACAATTATCCTGAAACCCAGCAGGTCAGCAGAACAGCTTGCAAGTAAAATTTTTTATACTTTTATCTGGTTACACTGTATGCTCTCTTTTCCCCCTGATTCAGGGGAAGCTATCTCATCTGAAAGATGCTTTTTTGGCATAAAAAAAGTATCATTTTATGCTAATTTGTTTTATTTTATTTTCTGAGGGATAAGGGAATAGATATTCCCCCTGCTTTTCAGCTGCTCTCTTCTGTGGCACCAAACTCTTTTACAAGGCCCTACTTAAAAGAGTGGTTTTCACAGTAAGACAGTCACCTGTAGCTCTAGTAGGTACGCTTCCCTGAGCAAAAAAGTTTTCATTAATTTTATACCGCATAAGAGGAGGTTTGAATGAGCTGGTTAACAAGAGGTGTAAGCATTGCTGTGCTATCCGCTGTTTTGGTTCTGAGCAATACAACCCAAGGGCGAACCCAACCATTTGAGGTTATTTTTGTTGATAGCCTTTGGGGAACGGCTGTCGGGGGTATTGCAGGCCTGTCCATTGGCCTGTTGAGTGAAGATGATGACGATGAAATCTTTTCTGACTATATGGTCAAAGGTATGGGCGTGGGCGCATTAGGTGGCTTACTGTACGGCCTTTTTCATTATCCGCCTTCTGAGTACGGATACCTGAATAACGGACAGCCTACAGGTCTGCTCCATTTCAGTGCCAATGATAATATTTTGGCTGTCAGCCCTGGCAAGGTTATTCCACGACAGTCCTTTGATAAAGATCTAGAAGAATCCAAATGGCGTTTTGACCTGTTCAGCTCGTCATTCTAACACCTTCCTGGTGAGGTTCTGAACCTGTTAACCTGTTCTGCTCCAATACGCTGAGCAGAATACATAGCTGGATAGAATTTTCTCCTGCTGGTGAGAGAGCACATGGCACACCATAAAGCAGAGTCTTGTAGGGTCAGGCTCTGCTTCATTTTTTTACATATTGAAAAGCCAGTCTGAATTCGTATTCATCTCACCCGCAGGTTCAAAACATTCCGTAGTATCCTTATATATATTACCATATTCTGTACTTCGCACTCTTTCAACTATTCCACAATAATTTTTCACTGCTTCAATGTACTATGTGAAAAAATATGTAAAAAACATCTGCTCTTTCACTTTCCGATGACTTTTATCAAACAGCACCTTCTTTTCACTATTGCTATCCTGTGCCTCCTTACCTCCCTATCCTTTCCGGCATTGGCAACAGCAAAAATTATTCTTGTACCGAATGATTATCCGTCTATCAATACAGCTATCCAGGCGGCGCAGGAGAATGATACGATACGGGTTGCTGCCGGCAAGTACTTCGAGCGTATCACCCTGCGTCCGGGTATTATCCTGAAGGGTAGCTGGGACAGTACCTTTACCAAACGGGATTTAGCGGCTTCCCCTTCCATATTAGGAGGGAGTACTATGGGCGGTTTTTCTGTTATGGGGGCAAATAACACGGTCATAGATGGCTTTGTCATCACCGGAGGCAAGCCGCCGATGATAGCACCGGATGCACTGATAGGACCTGGTATCTATGCAAGTGGCATTACCATCACCATAAAGAACAACATCATTATGGCGAATTATGCCGCAGGTATTTACCTCCGTACCTGCAACGCCACTGTGGTCAGCAATATCATCGTAGAGAACGGACAGGCTGGTATTTTCCTGGAAAAAAATACCTCGGCTACTCTTCAGGGGAATAAGATCTCCAAGAATTTTACCGCAGGCATCAGTGTTGGCGGCACTGAGCTCTCAAAAATAACTGTTGTTAATAATGTGCTGGATAAAAATAAACGAGCAGGCATCAACGCAGCTTGGGCAACAGGTGTTATCCGCAACAATTTGATCTACGAGAACGGTCATGCCGGTATACGCGCTGTTGTCACCCCCCTGCTCATTGCCAATAACACGGTCACCAATAATCAGCTTGCGGGAATTTCCATCGGCGACCCTACTGTGGATGGGACAACAACTGACATACAGACGCCGGAAATAAAAAATAACATCATTACCCATAACGGAGAGGCAGGTATTTACTCCAACGGTTCCGGCTACTCCTACAACCTCCTCTTTGCTAATAATAAAGTCAACGGTTTCCATCCTGACTTTCTCTGGTATACCCGCTTGCAATTCGCTGGCTTCGAAGATGACGTAAGTTTGGAAAAAAGCAAAAATATCCTGGCTGATCCCCTTTTTGTCGATCCGGCCCAGCACGATTACCATCTCCGGCCAGGATCACCGGCCATTGACAGCGGGGATCCGGATGTCACCTTTAACGACAAGAACTTCGGGCCTTCTCTGGGGGCTGATACCAATGATCTGGGAGCCTATGGCGGCCCGTTCACAGTCGCAGAAGAACGCCCCGCTAATCTTGCCCCTATAGCAGATATAGAGACAGAAATAAAGCCTCCTGCTCAACACGTCTATGCCGGGGACAAAATCACCTTACATGGAGAAATAAGTAAGGATCCCAACGGGGACGAGCTTTCCTATGAATGGCGTTTGCTGGCCAAACCTATGGGTAGCAACGCAGCACTCTCTGCCACAACAAAGGCCAAAACCAAACTTACCTGCGACAAGGGCGGCCCCTACAGAGTAAGTCTGACAGTTACTGATCGCTGGGGCCTACGGAGCAGCCCGAAAACAATGACCCTCCGGGTAGACAGTGACAAGCCACCAACAGCAAAAATCAGCAAACAAAATAACCCCATCAATGTTGGTGAAACAGTCAAGCTCTCAGCCTATAAGAAAAAGAAGTACAACGGTAACGAACTCAACTTCTCCTGGAAATTCCTTAAAAAACCTGCGGCAAGCAGAACCACCCTTGATAACGCCTACATAGCAAAACCGACCTTTGTGCTGGATAAGCCGGGCTGCTATACTGTGCAGCTTCAGGTGAACAACGGCAAGAAAGACAGCGAACCGGACACCACCCATATCTGCTCCAAACAGACCCGCTATCTCGGCCAAAGGATTGTGCCGGATGAATATCCCACCATCCAAAGTGCCCTTGATGCGGCTGAAGTCAATGATCAGATCATTGTTAACTCAGGTGTGTATAAGGAAAAAATCATCATTGACAAGGTAGTTGACCTTATCGGAGTGGGCTGGCCGGTTATTGATGGTGGAGGAGGAGATAATGACGACGCAACCGTCTTTATCTGCTATCTCGACAATATGAGTGCTGGCAAAATGCAGGGTTTTGTCGTAACCGGTGGTGGAGCAGGAATTTTCGGTCACGGTGTGCAAATCCTGAATTCCAGCCCGGAAATCTTCAACAATCGGATTCGCGGCAACAAACATGTGGGAATCGGTATCCACGGCCATAAACGTTTTACGGAAAAGGCCAGAATCCACGATAACTTTATCTATGATAACGCCATTGGTGTAAGCCACGGCCTGGGCACCTATGGGCAGATCTATAACAACACTATCTACAATAATAAGGTCACAGGGATCGGAGTTCGGGGTCTTTCCAAACCAACACTCAGAGGCAACACCATATATAATAATTACGTCGGTATCGGCGTGCGAGAGGAAGCATATCCGCAGGTTGAGGAGAACGAAATACGTGACAACGTTGTTGGTATCGCTATTAATCCCGGCACTGCCGATGCGGTCTATGCGGAAGAAGAGAGCAGGATTCGGATCAAAAATAATACCGTATATAATAATCAACAATGCGGTATCTTCATTTCATCTCTCCATCGAAATGGAGTGCTCACCCAGGGCAATATCATAGAAAATAACGCTACCGACACCTCGAAAGAAAGGAGCGGCGGTGCTGTTGTCGGTTATCCCCATGAAAGCCTTGATGATATTTTCCTGAATAATAACGAGATACGAGAAAATAACGGTAAGGCTATCCAGCGATTCAAGCCTTTGGCAAGTTCCTACGGTCAAGTAGGCAACTCTGATAACAGAAGACCTTTTTAGCAGGATTTTGAGGTGATGGGGGATTAGGAAGCAGAGTAGTATTTGTTCTGTGATACCGGGTTGTTTATATCGGTACCTTCTTTGCAGTGACATTCTCGACAAAATCCTGCCATTCTGTTGAAAAATTAGAAATTATAAAACCTATTTCAAATTTATCATTATTATGTTCTACCTTCCAGACCGGCCATATCCTGATATGGTATACTTTTTCATCATGTTCTCCTGATATTTCCGCATCGTAGACTTTTCTTCTAACAAAGAATTCTTTTGATATATTCAATAAGCGTATTCCTCCGAGAGATACATCTCTGACACCTGCTTTATATGTGAAATTATCATCTGTAATAACAGCATGATATCCTTGGACTCCAATTCTTTCATTGCTTCGTCTTCCGAAATAATAGTCTTGTTCTTGCATAACCCTCTGTCCTTTTCGGCTTACTTCAAACCATACCGAATTTTCTTCTGAAAATGATTTTCATGATCAATGCCACTTTTTTTTCCTACACGAATACAATCCCCTATCGTGCCCGTGCCACACGCAGGAACCCAGCAGCCCACTCTGGGGTTCCCGGCGCAAGGACATGGGTATACAGAGCCAGGACATTCTTTTTCACCAGACCATCACGCTTGCTCTGAAATCCCGTGCCCCGCTCCATCTGAACGGCCAGCTCTTCAGGCTCACCATCCCAGCTTTCCACCACCGAATATCGAAACTCGTGTCCCTTCACCTGGGTACCCAACGGATAGAACGAATTTTCCCCATCAACAATAAAGGTAGAATACCCATGGGCCTGGGGCTTGCCTGACATACTGAAGGTCACTGGAAAGACACCGGTAAGGGGATATTCACTGCCCTCAAGCATAATGGAGCGGCCAAGAAAGATCAACCCCCCGCATTCTGCGTAAATAGGCAGCCCTTGCTCTGCTGCCTGGCGTACTGAATCCCGAAAGGATACATTCTCAGCCAACTGCCGGGCACTGGTCTCCGGGAAACCGCCGCCGATATAAAGGGCATCCAGATCATCTGGCAGGGCTTTGGCCGTCAGGGCGTTAATCATCACCAACTCAGCCCCGCCCTTTTCCAGGGCATCCAGGTTTTCCTGGTAATAAAACTGAAAGGCCGCATCCCGCAGAACACCTATCTTAACAGGTTCTGCTTTACCTGGTACTCTGAACTGTCGGACTACA
This sequence comes from Desulfobulbaceae bacterium, assembly GCA_011389815.1. Lineage (GTDB taxonomy): Bacteria > Desulfobacterota > Desulfobulbia > Desulfobulbales > Desulfobulbaceae > Electrothrix. The sequence continues at coordinate 5,863 of JAABTP010000125.1, forward strand.
GGCAAGGGTTTGAAGCTTCGCCGCTCCATCAATCCAATGATGCGCTCCAGATCAAAATGCTCTTCCGCAATGGCAGCAAGCCGATCTACAGCTGCATCGCTTGCGGCTTCCCCGTACTCCTGATGCGGGGTGACCCCGAGATGGCGCATGGGGAAAATATCCGTCTTCATCCGCGGGATAATCCCCACCACCGGGATGCCGGTGTATTTTTCCACCGACTCAGTGATAATCCGCTCGTGACGGGGCGTGGCAATTTGGTTCAGGATGACCCCGACAATGCGCACCCGCTTGTCCAGATCCCTGCATCCAAGCACTAAGGCAGCAACCGTTCGAGTGGTCTTGCTGCAATTGACCACCAGCAGAATGGGTAAATCCAATTGCACAGCCAGTTCAGCTGTGGAAAAGCCTCCTTCTGCGGTCACACCGTCGTAGATTCCTCTATTGCCTTCGATCAAAGCAAAATCAGCACCAGCTGCCTGCTGCTGAAAAGAGTGAACAATAATCTCCTCGGACATGAGATAGGGATCCAGATTATAACAGGGACGGCCAGCAGCAGTGCTCATCCAGCCCGCATCAATATAATCCGGGCCTTTTTTAAACGGCACTACAGCGTGTCCGCTGCGTCGCAGAGCCGCTGTCAGAGCCACCGAGGCCACAGACTTGCCTGAACCACCGCTTAACCCGGCAATGACAAGGCAGCCGATTTCAGACACCGCTGTTTCTTTACTATCGTCGATACACATCTTTTCGGTGCCTGATACGGAAAATTATGATATTTCTTTTACCAGCTGATCATGAGAAAGCGTTTTCTCCTCTCTTCGTTCAGCCGCAGCAGCCAAATCCTCCAGATCTTCAAGGAGCTCTTCATATTTATCAACCGGAAGTATAACCGCTTTTTTCTGTCCGTTCGGATCAATAATAAACTGAGGACGCAATTTCTGTACAACATTCATAACGACATACCTCCAAGGTACACTTTCTAAACCGCAGGAGAAAAAGGGTTGCTTGATTATTAATTACTGAATTTAATATAAAATACGATACAATAGTCGTTACCCTTTATGCCGTTACCGGAAGTTCGACATAATCTGAGTACGCTTGAGGTTTCGGGACGCTTTGTTTACTGAGCTGCAAACCTTCAAAATGAAATTCCAGAGCTTCTTGCATATTTATCAGAACTTCTTCCTCTGTTTTGCCTGTTGCAACACAACCGTCAACATCCGGTAAGTAGGCTGAAAAACCCGTACTTGTTTTTTCCACAACGATCAGATATTTCATTTCTTCACCCCCGCCTGTTTACATATTGCAACGCGTAACGCTTCTATAAACTATATCCGAAATCAATCACGAAGAAAACCTGAGTTCAAACCCGACCTGCTGTAAATACGTTGCCTCCTGCTCCAGACTGGCAAGCTGAAGAGGATGCCTGTCCAGTTCCCCTTCGGCAAAACAAAGAGAAAGGCCATTTTCCTGAGCAATGACCTCCTTAATACAGGCCGTCTCATCTTTACGGGAACGGTGCAACAGAACCGCAAGACGCAGCAGAACCGCAAGGCGAAGGATCGTTTTCCGCTTTGCTCTTGGTATTTTTCGTAAAAGCCTTCTCGTTATTTTTTTGCAATGACAACGCACCAGCGTACTCATCCAGTCCTGCTCTGAATAAGAAAAACCAGGCAAATCTGCATGATCCAGCAGATAGGCCCCGTGTTTCTGGTAGCCACTCAGGGAGACCGCCAGACCGATTTCATGAAGACTGCCAGCCCAGTAGAGAAGCTCTGCGTCATCAGATTGTAAATCCCAGGCCTCTTCACAGGCAGTAAAAAGGCGATGGGCTGTCCGATTCACCCGTTTCGCGTGCTTAGCACTGATCTGAAAACGTTGCTGCACCGTTTCAACGGTTTTCAGACGACTATCCTCGCAACATATCCTCCCCAAGCGCTCATAGAGCAGTCCTTCCCGTAATGCCCCGTCTGACACCTGCATCTTCTCAATACGCAGGGCCTCAAAGGTGGCAATCAGAACCGCCAGTCCTCCGGCGATGACCTGTTTTCGTTCAGCCTTGAGTCCAGGCAGGTCCAGTTTATCCAAATGCCCCGCCGCAATCATTCGTTCCCGTATTGCATAAAGGCTGTCCAACGTAATATTAAGATACGGGTTCAGCTCCAGGGCCTGGACAATACTTCCCACTGTTTTGATGGTGCCGGATGCTCCGGTGGCTGAAGAGAAATCCGCCCTCTGAAAATACTTCCTGACCGGGCGGAGTTCCAGATGGGCCGCTGTTTTGGCCTTGCCCCATGCTGCTTTACTCAAATCCCCGTCACGGAAAAACTTGAGGCTCATGCTGACGCAGCCCATATTCAGGCTACGCAGGTACAAAGGCTCAAAATGTTCACCAAGAATCAGCTCGGTACTGCCGCCGCCGATATCCATGACAAAGCGCTTTCCCTCTTCTGCAACTAAGGAATGGGAAACCCCGAGATAAACGAGACGGGCTTCCTCTTTACCACCGATAATCGAGATAGGATGGCCCAGAGCCTTACTGGCCTTGGCAATAAAACGGTGGGATTTTTTAGCCTGACGCAAAGTTCTGGTGCCCACGGCAGCCACAGTTCCAGGGGGAAAATTGCGCACTCGCTCGCCGAAACGGTTGAGACAGGCAAGGGCACGTTGGCGGGCCTCCTTGGTAAGCCGGTTCTGCTCATCAAGCCCGGCACCGAGACGCACCATCTCCTTGAGCTTGTCCTGAATATGAATATGGCCGTCTTCAATCCGGGCCACCACCATATGAAAACTATTAGAACCCAGGTCTACTGCGGCGAGGTACTGGGGTGTTTGTTGTTGCTCAACCATATACTGTCCATTGACGTGACCCAAGCTTTCTCATCTGGATTCTCCGACTAATTTTCTCATTTCTTCTGCCGACAACCCCGTGACCTCTGCTATCTGATCCGTTGTCAACATCCCTGTACGCAGCATATTGAGAGCTACTTCCGCCCTGCCCTTCTCAACTCCCCGCTCAATCCCTTTTTCAATCCCCTCGTCATACGCCGATTCAATCATATCCTTTTCACTGGCCCTGCTGATCAGATATTTCTCATACGCCCGGCGTTCTTGCTCTGACATGTTCAACAGATCAAGCTTTTCAGCCGCAGCCTGGATATTTTTTGAATGGAAATCCGGTCTGACTTCGGAATTCTTGAAAAAATAGACCCACTCATCAATGCCACTGTTGATGATGTCGTGAAAGCGTTCCGTCTCAATCAGGTAGTATTCGGGAAACACATTCCTGCCCATATCCAACTCTCTACCCACCACCGCACGACGCTTTCTCGGCTTCAGTCGCAATTTTTCCCTGGTGTTCAGGCCGTAAAAATCGGTCGAGCCTTTGTAAATATAATCGTTCTCCCCCTCACCGAGCAGAAAATAAAGAATACTGACCGAGATAACCTTCTTTACCTTGGCAAAGGAATCGCCCAGCTTCAGGTGATCCACAATAAGCTTGGAACTGCCGTACAGGAGCCGTTGCAGATAATAGCGTTCCCAGCCCGCCTGCACTTCGATGACATAAATATCTCCGGCCTCGTCCTCCACGGACAGATCCACCCGGTTAAACTTGTCGGACTGATCCTCCTGATTGCTTTCGCTCTCCAGCAGGGAGAGAATCCTGATGTCCTGCTCCAGCAGGGTGCTGAGAAAGCCTTCCAGTACGTCGTAGTTGGCTTTGTCGCGCAGGATGTTTTTCATGGCCCAGTCGAAACTGACCAGGGTGCGTGGTTTGTTCATAACGGCTTCCCCCTTCAAAAAATCAACTTGTCCAGAACATGGATGTGTCCGTCTTAGATTCCGGTCGCGACTATATGGAAGCTTTCGGCTGACATAAGAACTCTCAAGAAAACATTTCTTCAATATTAAAAGATTGTGGCACAATATCAATATGCTCTATCTCAATCATGTTCTGTCCAACGCAACATTTCTTAAATTTCTTTCCACTTCCACAATAGCATGGATCGTTTCTGCCGATTTTCCTAAAACTCGACTTCGGTAATAATCTCTTTGAGAATTTCAATTTCTGAAAATCGCATATTTTTATTTCGTTGGTTCTGATTCTGTCAAACAGGAACCTGATACATTGATATTGATCAGCCTCATCATCATACCTCTTCCAAAGACGCCGTTTATCTTTAGGATGTGAAACTATTGCAACATGATCAAGTTCAACATCACCTTGAGGCTGTTTTGTTGCCATCTTTCCTTGATAAAGTCTCCCCGCTATATGTGGACAGTCAAACGAATCAATATTTTCTCCACAAATACTGCATTTAAACCAATCAACAACAAATCCCGCACTACAAAACCACTTATAGGGATATAACTTTTCTAATCCAACAAGTTGATTTTCAATAAATATTAAAATCTTGTCTGGTTCTCGAACAATCAGTCTTTTAATTAACCTTAAACAATCAAGGCCATCTTGAAGAACATCCCAAGAATGGGAAAACTTGCCATCAACAATATCCCGCCATACCTCGTAGTATATTGACAGCATATCTATAACCACATGCAGTATATAAGACTCATTCAGAACAAGCTCTGGTGCATTATCAAACCTCTTGCTATTATGTATTATTGCAATACCGCAAAACTCGCACAGTAGCTTCAGGCAGCAAGCTTATACCACTGTTCCTTGAGCTTGTTTAACTGCTTC
>JAABTP010000126.1 GCA_011389815.1 Desulfobulbaceae bacterium
GGCGGGATAGTTGCGCCCAAAATTTCTCATTGCGCTATTCTCATATTGAAAAAAGTTTAGGCTCTGAATTGCTGCTGCTTGTCCAAGCCGAATCAAAGGAGTGGAAAAAAGACAAGCCGGAGTTTAAGTTTACATGTGTGGCTGGAAAAATTGACGTCGGGAAACTAATTGATCTTTCTGCGGATAGCGAATTGTCCAGAACAATTAGCCAACTAGGCTTTGACAAGGAAAAAGACCAGCTCCACCTCCATGCCAGCGGTTGCTCAATACATGGGCAAGTCAGTCTGCCCTGGCAAGGCCCCGGTGAGTCGGTAACGGGCAGCTTTCTCCTGACGCCTCTATTGCCTAATGAAGAGGGAGAGTTGCATTGCCGGTTACGTCTTGACCAGGAGATGTTAACTAAAGAAGAGCATGACGGGATCGGGACGGCTTGGGAAAATTTGTCGAAAAACTTCCGGCATGACTCTGAATTTAAATCGGATAAAGCGGATAAACCAACTTGGGTTACCTTGGAAGCCAAGCAGGATTTGCTTCCTGATATGTACTGGCCCGTCTCCAATAACGATCAGCAGGACGCTCTTGATGTTGGTCCGTTGCATATTGCCCATGAGGCGTTCAGGTTGATTCTTAGTGATCAGCATCCAGATGATCCGAATAACAGCCCGGATACCTTGGCCTATGTCCAGCCTGAAGTTGTCAGGATAGAGAAAAAAGAAGGCGTTGTTTCAATAGTAATTGAGAGTGGAGAGAGGCCGACTGCTTTTGATGGGGATAAGGAGACGGAGGTAGAACAACACCCACCAATCCTAAGTTTTGTAAGCAAGAAGGCAGAGAAAAAATGGAAGGATGCCTTTACCCTCAGCAACATGAATTTTACCTTTGATCATGTTCGTACAGCCCGGCGAATTCGCACGGATCAAGACCTGCCTGTTCCCCGGTGGAATCCGGCGGATAAACCGGAAAATACAGAGCCGCTTGAATCACCGTCCATTACAGGATTTATGCCTCTGGAAGACGGCTGGGCACAAGTTCCGATCCCCAATCTTACCGAACAGATATACACAGATGCTGGCTTGATCCAGCCGGAGATCTCTTTGAAAAAGAGTGACGCCATGCTGTTACAGGGCGCTGTTATGTACGGTAATGAAGAGATTCTTGAAACAAAGCAGCAAGGAGTCTCTTCGAATCCTTTCTCACTGTTGTTGACAAACGCCCGCTATATAAAGGGGGAATGGCGGTTAACCGAAGAGCAAGTAGATACCCTTGCACTGTCATCGGTTGAGCTGACCATCTTTAAACCGGATATAACCCTTGACGGTTTCTTATGGTTGAGTGCCGGGCGGCCTACCACTGCAAACGCTCTGCCTGATTTTGATAACTGGGTTTCCGGTCTTTACTCTGTTCCTCTGAGAACCGTGCATACAGGTCTTCCTTTTGTAATTCCGTATCTGATAGAAAAAGTCGAGGACGATAAACTTATCGAAAAATTTGTTAATAATCTTAATGAAGCTGCCGATGATCCATCAAATGAAGAAAATATAAAAAAGCTGATAGAGTTTTTTCGAGACAGTAAACTGGATATTATTTTTCCAGAAAAGATTAAAACGAATGAAATCGAAGTAAAACAAGTACAAAAATCTAAAGATCGCTGGCAGATTAATATAAAATTGCCTTTATCTTCTGGGGCTGATGCGGTCAGGCCGCTGTATACGATTGTTCAATCTTCCCTCAAGCTCCTGACTGTCTATTACAGCCTGAGCTATTTGCTTTTTGATAATTCCGTTCATTTGGAGGGGCTTCCTTTCATTGCGAGAAAAATTCGAGAAAAGAAAGAAGCCGAGAATACTCTCCTTAGTATCCTTGATAGTGCGGCTGTTGATGAATGGTGGAGTGTTGTCAACGAACTGGCGAATAAAGAATTGGTAGATTTTTTTCAGGATAGCGAATGGAATATTTTTCTGCCGGAAAATATCCAGCCTGCCGAAATTCAAGTTAAAGAAATATCGGTGACAGATGAGGAGGAAAACGACAAAAGTATTAAACGTCGCTGGCAGATTATAATAAAATTAACAAGTAACTCGGAATGGCAATCTGTTCCGATATATACCGTTGTCATGATGGAGTCAGAACTTGATGAAGAAGTGCTCTGCGATTTTACGCTTTATCATAGCTTGGGATATTGTCTTTTTCATGAAATAGAAGGTGGTAATGATGCTGACTTTTATAAAGAACGGTTTGGATCGAATGCAAAAGAGAGGATTATTGAACTATTTGCATTAAATGATATTGACCTGTCAAAGGAACTAACTGGGTATCACCCTGAGCAACAAGGAGATGTAAACGAATTTCAGCTCATAGATCGTGCTAATGGTTTTACATGCACGATTCGAGAGGAATCCGGTGTCTTAAAAATACGCAAGAATGACGCGGAAGTTTTTCCTCCGTTATTTACTTTCCATGTTGATGAATTGACGTTATCTAGGAAAGTTCCTGGTGTAAAGGAGAATGAGAGGTCTTATGGGGAATTGGGGCAGTGGTCTTTTTCATATAAAAGATCCCAGCACGTTTTCGCGAGAATGGAGAAGGAAAATCTCCTTGCCCCTCAAGCCGGATACTCATCTAGCCTCTGGAATCCGCTTTTCTGGCTTTGCCACCCAAATTTACCAATGATTCAGGCCCTGCCGCTAACTCAAAACCAAACACCTCCAAATTATCCAAGTCCCAGCCGTCAACTTGTTCCTTTTGAGATTGATCTGGCAAACAAAGAGGAAGTCTTTGAATCATGGAGTTTTGGTGCAGATGACAATGGGCAATGGCCCACTGTGTACGGTAATTTTCTCAAGCCTGCTGAGATTTGGAAAGAACATTTTGATCTCCCCTTAGTCAGCCTTTCTCTTCCAGGCTTATTATACGATCCTCGCAGGGGTGTTCAGCGGTCGAACGAAGGTTCAGACACACATCCTGTTGAAAAACTTCTTGTTCAATACAGATACGATCTGCCGTATACCGATGAACTCAACGCCTTAGCCTCCCTGCCGGAAACACCGACAGATTCTGCGGCAAGACAGAATGACGATACGGCGGAAGCAGTTGAAGAGCTGCAACCATTAACTACAGGGACGTATTCCGGCTATTGGCAGCAGTTATCTCAGCAGGCGTCCCTTGCGGCAGTGGATGCCGTGGAAGCAATGAAACCTAATGATAGCTCGGCGTTTTATCATTTGATTGAACCGTATCACTTGCCTGTTGCATTTTTTGAGCTGAATTTAAACAGTTTTGACAGTTATCCCGGAAAGTTGTTTTTGGGAGATGAGGTAGTATTGGAAAGGGAAACAGCTCTTGAGGGGGTCAGTGGCTATTTCTTGGAGTCGGCTGGTGAATTAACATTCCAGTCTAGTAAGAGCGACAAGTCTTTCCAGGTAACAGCTGGAAGTATGGCAGCTTATGCTGGTGAGGAGAATAAGTATATACAAGATCAACGGGGCTTGAGGCGTTCGGCGACAGACTCTGCTGCGTCTAACCTTCTTCAAATTCCGGTTACGCTTATAGAGCGCGATTGGCAGCAAGAGGGAGGACGTATTGAGCAGAAAAAGTACAGATTGACTTCGCTTAAAAAGGAAATTTCGCTTGAGGTGCATGAGGACAACAATTGGCATTTCTGGTTTAAGGACCTTCCGGTTAATGAAAGAGAATTTAGTCGGATAGATGAGAAAGATAATAAAACATTTTTGGAGATCAATCACCCAGATGGTCTTTCTCGTGAACAAAACTACCTGCTCGGTTACGAATGGCGGTTGGGATATAAGAAAAAAGAAGATATTGTCCCGTTAAAATTATTTCACCTGGATTTTTATCCGCTTGTTCTTCAACAGGTGACCCTTGATGATGATAATACGGGAGTCATTGAGATTACAATCAAAGGACGTCTTCAGCTTCCTTTGGCTAACCAAAAAGAGTTTGATCATCTGAATAATCTTGTGACTGTGACGTTCACAGTAGAAGAGAATGATTCTATTCAACCTGTTAAGCAGATTAAATTAACAGATATTAAGAATGTCGGTTCTGGAGAATGGCCTCTGCAAAATGAAGAAAATAACGCCTCCAATGCCCGTTTAACATGGACGGGAATCTTTTTCAAAGAGGGAAAACTTCATATAACGGGCTTGCAGCTTAAGCATTCTTTTTTCGATGTAGAGTGGGCTCACGAACTTGAAGATATTTCGTATGATTCTTCTCTGGAAGTATTTTCTTTTGTTGAAAAAGAGGGCTTTACTGTTTCCAGTAAAGTAACTGCAAGGTTATACGAACTTACAATTTCTCTTCCTACCGAAGACTCTAAAGAAGAACCAGAACCAATTGCAACCATAGCGGTTACAGTCGGTTATACCGAAATGTATACTGTGCAGGATGATGACAGCTTATCTCTGATCGCAGAAGAATTTTATCATGATGCCTCAAAATGGAGAATAATACATCGGGCAAACTCCAGCAGAGTCACCGATCCGAATCATATTGAAACAGGGTGGAAATTGCGCATACCTGATCCTGATTTTCATGCCGAAGTCGTTTTTGATCTATTGAAAGAGGAGGTTGTAAGCAAGGGTAAGCAACTAGAGGGGTTCTGTACATTGTTTGGTAAACTGGATTTGCCTTTAACTCAAGAGAACGTTTCTTTTACAGAGAACACCCTGCAGTTTCAGTGGGGAAAATGCTCCAGCCTAAGTCCTTCTCTGCAATTTTTACCCGGTATGAATCTGAAACCTGTCAATCCAGACTCTTCCGATGTGCCGCAAGAGTATAACGCTCCGGGGATTGCCGTTATCACTTTTAAGCCTATAAAAGAAGGAACGCAAGATAACAAACCGAGGTTGCAGCTTCAGACTGGTTATATAGAGACGCTGCTTACGTGTACTTGGGGTGAAGATAACTTTTTACAGGAGGTGCAAAAGACAAAGGAGAGGAAAGAAGCTGATGCGACAGAAGAAGCTGATCCCTCTGGAATCAACGTTAACTCTCTGCAAGTATTCAGTTCGTCGTCCGGCAATATTACATGCGGATATACTGCGCAGTTTTCTTTAAAGAAAAAGCAGAAACCGAATGAGGCTCAATGGGTCGAATCCTTTTTGCTTAACGGGATACTTGAAGTTAAAAATCTGGTCTCGTGGCCACAGGATTTGGGATACTCAGATGGAAATAAAAACAATCTGAAGCTGCCTCTGGTTACTGAAAAAATTGAGCATTTACGTCATACAATACGTGTTCTGTTGAATCAACATGAATTGCCGAAGAATATGCTGAGCGGTGGCACCTCTGATTCTCTGCTTTTCAGTTTTGGTACTGAGAAAGCGTGGCAATTTCTAGCAGCAGTGGAACATCAGCTGGTGAACATTGAAAAGCCTGAACCTGCAAATGATGAGTGGCAGGTTAGCAATGATCAACGATGGACAGTTGTTCAGGAAGTTCGCCTCGCACATCCTGAAAAGTTGAAGAAATTTCTTGAGGTAAACAGCAAATACACCGTTGATCCCCAAAAAGGCACCGATACAATCGGAGCGGTTGGTCATGGTTATGTGAATGACAGTGTGGGTGACGAGCTGATTAAGGCTTTGGATGATGTTATTAAGGCCGAGCAAGAGACAGGACATAGTATGTTACTTGTGGAAGCCGGTGCGCATCATTGGCTTAAGCAGCAGGCTGTGACAGCAGCTGAACTGTCAACGTTGCAGTTTTTGCCCAACGGCAGCCAGCAGGCGGTTCTCAGTAGTTCTGCTGATTACACTGTTTCTTTGAAAAAGCAAAACGAGACAGAGAAAACGGCTTGGGAACTCCTCAGTATACCGTTTTTAGGGAGAATGCAGGACAAGAATAAAGACGGTGTACCGGGGGAGGATGTTGGTGCTGTCGATGATAAGAGGGATATGGACCTGCTTAGGATTGATCCGATATGGCATATTCACAGCAAGTATAGAAATGACGTGAAACTCCCTTCTCTGCTGTCGATGTTTACGCACTTTGTTAAGCACGATGTAGAACTTGAGCTATCTGCATTTGATACACTGAACACTCGTGTTTTTCAGCGTCTTGATCCGGCTTCTTTGGAGGAAAATTGGTTTCGCCTCCATCATCCTGCCTCTGAGAAAAAGGATATTTCTAAAAAAAGTCCTTCAAGCGGCAAGAGTTCCAAAGAAGGTGCTGATTCTCAGTCTGAATTTTTGAACCATGCAATGGCTGCATTGCATGATACACCTGCCCGGTTGAGCCGAGCTGCAGCATTGAATCAGCTTTTTGATGCCGGTCGTTTATCCTATCCGCCATCTACCGAACAAGATGATCGTCAACCTAGCCGGGATTCCGAAGAGAAACAGCTGACTTGGCGACAAAAAAGTATTTTGCTTTATCCGGGAGTGATTGAGTCTCAAGATGGTGAACATCATAAGTATCATGGTTGGCTTCTTGCCGGGTTGCAGTTACTGGAAAGCAGAATAGAACGAAGAAAACGGCGTAACGATACCGGCAAAGGTATTGCGGTATATCCGGCAGCGACTCTACTCCCCGGCTATGCTGAAAATGATAACCCCATGCCTGTCAGTTATGCAGTTAGTCCTTATCTGAAGTTGTTTTTTACTCCGTTGCAGAAGGAAGAAAAAAGCTCTGAGAAAGATAACTCTATGAAGCCTCAAGTGGTTGTGGCTGAGATGATCTGTCTTGATTCGATGAACAGGTTGTCCCCTGTAGCGAATCGGGTGTGGGATTTGACTAATCCTGCAAATAAAGCAGGTATTGAAGCGGTCAACGATCAAAGTAAGTTCTGGGCCAAGGAACTCCATCTCCGATTGGCCCCTGATTCTCCCATTGCTTTTCTCAGGTTCCGCGAAATTCATAAAGTAAATCAGAACAGTAACGGTTCGGAAAAACACCCTCTGTTGATTACTCGCTACTCCTATGCCCATGTGGCAGACTTGACACTTCCTGAGAAGTTGACGAAAATAGGACAACCCGTACGCTTTGTCGTTGAGCAGCTTCAGTTCCGTGACGGGCAGTTCGGTGGTCAAGAGATGCCCAAGGTTATTCATGACTTTGAGCTTGCACCACCGCAGGTTACAGGAGTACAGCCCCTGTATATTCAACCGGAGAAAGGGTTTGCCGACCTGCCGTGGGGATACGGCGCATTATGTATAACAACTCAATATACAAGAGAATTTGATTGCCCTCAGGGTGTAGCAGGACCTTCGATGGAGAAAATGCAGGAAACAGATATGGACTCAGACAAACAGCAGCATGATCTCTGGTGGCATGCTCCTCAGCATTTGGTGCAGTTCAGAACGTCTTCTTATAATAAGAGCGAGAAAGAACAACCGGAGGAGGGGGAGCACGGTAATAGAACATCTCCGCCCTCTGCCGGTCTGCCGGAAACATTCCGCGCTAAAGCAATAAAGAGTTTCCTTCCTGTGATTGCTCAACCTGTCCTACCTCAACAACCCTTGGAGGGGGCGGTAGAAAAAGTGGAAGGTGATACCTCAGGATGGCAGCCTGTTCTTCCCGGTGAGTTACGTTATCTGCTGATCGGTAATCGTGCCGGTTCCATGTTGGCATTTCGCAGTCAGATCCTGCGCCAGACCCTGGGAGAGGGACTTGTGCATGATCAGGTGTTAGTGTCAGGGAGCATACCTGTACAGCACCGGGTGCCCCGTCCTGTCCCGCTACCTCTTAACCAGAAGAGCAAAGAGGACAAAGAGAACAAGGAGGGCATAGCCTTGCAAACTTGGGCCAGTTTTTTTGAGCCCACGGAAAATGCATTAGTAACTGATACTCCTGCTGATGAGGCGTTTTTTGCTCCTTGCGAAGTCCACTTTACAATAACGGACGATACGGTTAATGCGTTGTTGGCAGCTGAAGTAATATCAAAGGCGGATGGCGTTAAACTGAGAGCAATCGAAAACATCAAGTCAGCAGAAAAGCTTATAGAAGTAATAAAGACTCAGCTTGGAGCATCGCCCTCAAGAATTATAAGAACGTTGGCCTTAAAACATGCCCTTCGTATCTACGGCGTAGGCCTGGCCCGGCGGTTACGGATGGAGCTTACCAGTCCATCATCTGCGGAAATACCAAAAAACTGGGGTGGCGAGCTGGACTTCCATGTTCAATATAATGATCCAGAAAACAACGACAAGAAAGAATGGAAAATAACTCCGTCCTTGCTTGTAAACGGGAAAGCCTTTTTTTTGACGAAGAGTCGTGCTGTCTTTAGGCTTCCAGAAGAAGAGAGAGAGGAGTTTCCTGCTTTTGAGTTGGATTTTCTGAGAAAAGAAATGTCCTTGCTGGTGAATGAAGGAAAAATTGTCCTAAAGAAAGTAGATCTGGAAGGGGACGACCATATTCTGTTCAAATTTAAAGATAAGAGGGGACTGGCTGGGGTAGGGGTACCTGAACAATATCATGAGGCTTCTTTCAAGGTTCAATGCGTGCCGGGAACTGAAAACAAGGAGTGGAAGAGGGAAGTCTCTATATCAGGCGAAGAAATTCCTCTAGACGAATACTCAGTAAGCTTTAAGATCAGCGATGATGACCAGGACGGGTTGAAGACACAACTGACCCTTGCCAAACCCGGCACCCTTATAAAAGCTGAAGCTATTGTTTCGCCCCCGGAGAATAAAGAAGGCTTTTCACAAACACTCTCGTTTATGCTGCGCCGTGCAGGGGAGCAACGTTCTTTGCCGCTTTCACCTCGGTTCATTTATTTTGAAGACCCGGAGTATAATCGTCGCCTAGCTTCGCCAACAGCCCGTGTTGTAGAGAATATCCTAGAAGATAATATTGCTCATTCAGTAACTCTTTCTGTTGACCGGAAGGAATACAACCCGGACAGCGTTGTAACATTACGCTATGATTGGGATGATGAGAGAAGTGATGGGGGAAAAGACTTTCTGACTCTTCAACGTGTAAGAGGTCCTGTTGCTGAGGAATTAACAAGTATAAAGAAAAATGCGATTCTCTCTGAAACCATAAGCGTACATGACGAGATTGATAATGGAAAGTCTGTGAGAAAGATAAAGGGAGAAGGAGTAGCACCAGGGAAAATAATCCAGATTTCTTTAACAAAGCTGATGGATGCTCAACGGCTTGATTCGGGAGATAGAGTCCAGTTCACTCTTAATATAAAATTGGGCGGAAGTGAAAAGTATCTTCAGATAAGATTGCAGGTAAATCTTGTTGCAGAACCCGTCATTCCTCCTCCTGAAGCTGCTTATGCCCTGTTACGATGCCAAAAGAATGGTGAAAAAGATCAGGTGCAGTGCGTACGTTTTGCCTGGGGACCAGAAGCCAGCAGGGTGGACCTAGTTTGCCCGAAAGATTTGCGAACAGAAATTGTCCGACGTCGCGCGGTGTTTCAATGGCAGGATTCAGCACGGCAGGGAACGGTAACAGATTACAAGGTACAAAAAATAACGGAAAATGGCTCTACGCATTTTCCGTTATTTATCAGCTCGAAGGGCTGATATTCCGGGTAGTTCTATGAATCTCAATTGATTCGGTGTTGAGTTCTTCATTAACTTCACGCTACAGGAGAATGGTATGAATAATGTTAAGGTTAATTTCTTGAAATTGCTTGTTCTTGTCGTTTCTATTTCGTTCCTTCCTATCCCTTCACAAGCCGATCCTGCATGCAGGCAATCATTCAACGTTAACCCAGGAAAAATTGTACCAGCCAATATTGTTCTTTTTGGTGGAATGGGCTGTCAGGAATTGGAGAGTTTCAGGGGGAAATTTTATATCGAAGGTTTATCTCACATTTCTTCTCATACTTTTGATGACTTCGAAAAGTGGAAAGCTGTAAGGGATAAGGTGGTGTTAGAGTTAGCCCAATCAGAACAACGGCTTGAAGAGGCAAGGCGGGATGACTCTAGTGAAGCTGTAAGGAATATTGCGATTAACGGAGCAATTCATGCTTTTTCTCAGGTGCTTACAGCAGCTGGCTGTGTATTAAGTAAAGGTCGTGCATGTGCTACAGGGCTCTCAATAAATAGTGCGAGTACGGCTTACTCTTTAACGTCCTCGAACTACACCGCTAATGTTGACAGAGTCAAGCAGGAAAGTAAAATGCTTCGAGAACACTTAAATGATATTGAGAGCCTGTCAAGTGGGGTTTTGAGCGAAATGGAGAAAAATTATCTTACCCCAACTTTGTGAGAATCATTATCGAAACAATCCTAACTACCTGATTATTCGTTGGGCGTAAAAATATTTTTCGTTT
>JAABTP010000127.1 GCA_011389815.1 Desulfobulbaceae bacterium
TTTCCTCATTATACAGGCTTTTTATTATCTAAGCAACTGTTTTTGTGTGGCGTTGAGATATTCTTTTCAACACCCTTCATATGTAGCTATACCAAGTTGTTCCAATGGATACTGCACTCCCTTTGGGATGAGGTCGTACCGTGTAAATTTATAAAACGAAAGAACCAACAGAATTGTGGCAAATAGGAATACCAACCTATTCACACCGGTTACTATAGCGATTTTATCCCCATAAACCGGATAAAGCATAAAAATGACAATTGCTATCCCAAAGAGAAAAAGAACCTGAGATAACTTAATTTTTTTGACGGAAGAATTGTAATATATCGCGATTCCTGCGACATAAAGAAATAAATTATTAAATGGGTTTATATATGTGAGCCACTGCTCTTTAAGCGGTATCTCTGAATCCAACAAGAAAAATGAAAACACCACAGTCACGGCAAATGAAATTAAAAGCAATACATTGCCTTTAATGCTACTTTTCTCGTAAGTCATTATAATGATTGGTGTAAATGCATAGTAAACCATCTCATTTCCAATTGACCAAGCCCCAGTATTGATATATGAACCAGGCGAGACGAAACCAAACAAGGTGGTTAAGTTCAAAAATATTTTTTCTAATGAAACCTCGCCGCCTTTCGCTATGGTAGGAATAATCACTAACGCAATGCATAACCATAGCAACGGCCAGATTCTAAAAATTCGGCGGATATAAAATGCGACGATACTTTTCCTGTCGACTATAAACTTTGAGTAGACTATTGCCATGCTCAGTCCCGACAAGACAAAAAATACGGATACTCCATACACCCCTAATCTTCCGAGAAAGGCTGACGAGTCTAAGGGGAAATAATGCCAATATGTTAAGTGATAAAACATGATGGCTAACGCCATGAGTCCTCTAAGCCAATCGAGAGATTCTATTCTATTCGTCATATCTTGATTACCAGGCACCTATGCTTGCATTTTAAGCCCAACGTTAAGCGTCACTCTGAGCGCGCGGAGCAAGCGATAGGGTGAACGCTCTGGTTAGAATTTGTTTTCTATTAATTTGATGATGTCCGTATTACTTCTTTTATTCGCTAGTTCTAGCAGTGATTCGCCTTGGTGTGTTTTGATTTTTAAATCAGCTCCGGCCTGAATAAGGAATGCAACGCAGTCAGTATTGTTTCTAACAACAGCCCATTGGATTGGGTTATAGGCAAGTTCGCCATAATTCTGAGATACTTCCACTTTGTGAGCTTTATCAATATCACCACCATGGCTGATGATTAACTCCATCAATTTTATATTGCCGCTTATCGCTGATCCAATCATAGGTGAGACGCCAAAAGCATTCGGAATATTTACGTCTGCACCTGATTCAATTAAGAACTCTGAAATATCATTATTATTAACTTCCATGGCTCGTAGCAGTGCAGTTCCGCCATAAGCAATCTTTCCATCAATTTCTACGCCTTGATCTAAAATATATTTAACTATCTCCAAATCCCCATAGATAGAGGCATAGGCCAGTGCTTTGTTGACCATGTTGGGTTGTGTTGGAGGGTCTAAATCAATACTTGTTTCGGTCACAATCCGTTTAACATTATTAAGATCATGAGCTCGTATCGCTTCAAAAAGTTTACCTGAGGCGTCAGTCTCATTTGAGGGGATACATCCGGATAACAGAAGAGTGATGGTTACAAAAAGGGTCGCTAAATATTTCATATTATTTTCTCGATTCTAACAGTATTAATAAGTGGAAACTTTCCATGCTATTGACAGTAATAGATTCCACGAATTTCCACTTATTCCGATATTGAGGTGAAAAACAGGAAAACTTTTCCACTTATCACTTTTCGCCTCCATTTTTCCTCTTATCACGCTATACAGCAGCTAACATGGAACCCGGAACGAGTAACCGAAATTTTAAGAGCATCGTTTCTCCCGTATCAGAACCTTCCACTCAGCAACACCCGGTTGCTGATAACTAAAAGCTCTTTGACAGAAGTAAATAATCTTCTTTTGATAGCTACCAACCTTCTGTTAGTAGCAAACAGCTCCTTGTTTGTTACCAACAACCTTCTGTTGATAGCAAACACTCCTTCGTTGGTTATCAAACACCTTCCGTTGATAGCAAACGTTCCTTCGTTGATTAACAACAACCTTTTGTTGATAGCCAATAACCTTCTGTTAGAAGCAAACACTCCTTCATTGGTTATCAGTAACCTTCTCTTGATAATAAACAACCTTTTGCTGATAGCAAACAACCTTCTGTCAGGAGCAAACACTCCTTCGTTGGTTATCAACAACCTTTTGCGCACAAACAAAAAAGATCACCTTCTTCAGGCGTTATCGGCAAAACCTATCAAATATCTCTGCAACAATACTCCAAACAAGAGGGCAAACACCCTGAAGCGAGAGTAAAAACTCTTTACCTATCGCATGTCTTGAGAAAATTCAAGCAATTAATCACAACACTCCGCACTATCGCCGCGTAAAGGACTGTCTCAATGAATATCAGCTGCATGAATGAATTTGAACATGTATGTCTCCTGATCTAAAAGAATCCTCAATATTTACTATAAAAAAACTCATCAAAAAACATCATGGCCAACATGTCAATAGCTAATCAACTGAAAACAAAATGATATTTTTCATCACAAGCTAAAACATACAGATATTCAGCAATCTGAAAAGAGAAAGAAAAAAATAAACAACAGGGGAAAATCAGAAATATTGAAAAAGCAACGATCCTGGCAAAATCATCACAGGGGAACCAGGACCATTGCAGAGGAGGAAAAAAAGGAGAGAAAGAAAAAAAGAGAGAAAACTATAGTCCTACGTACTACAAACGGAAATCAATGTTCTGTAAAGGAAGAGTACAAAGAACATTTCTTCCAATCAACGGTATAGCTCATACCGTAAATAATCTGCACCACCTTGCAATCGCCTTGTCCGACACAGGAACAGCATTGCGGCTCTTGGCACATTTCTTGAATATTCTGCTTTATCTTCAGATGAACATGCTTATGGGTCAGAGGGCAGTCATATTCTCTTTTGACCACAGTCTGCGTATTTGTACTCATATTGCCACTCCTTTCAGTTCTCTGTTTTCAGAAAACACATAAACATCCTCAACTATCTTCAGTTAACCATATACATCCCCTCCCTGACAATAGGGCAATCACCTCATTCTTGCGGGCAAAATGCCCAGACCACACGGGCAACCCGGATTTCCGGGAAGGAGAGCACGGTCATTGAAGAACAGAAGAGAGAAAGGGGAGCTGAATATCATTCACAAAAATCATTTCTTCCCCAGTGGTCAAAAACAAAAAAGTGGCAAACAAAAAGGCCACAGCAAAAAAACACATAAAGAGAAGCATAATATACTCACCTGAGTACATTGCCAGCATGCTTTTTCCTGCCTGTTTTGTATCTTTTATTTTCTCTTGTAACATAACCGGCCTCCTCTCGATAAAATTTACTCGGTTATCCATACTTATTTATTTTTAATTATATATTTGCATAAAGCATGCCGGAAAGAACAAAACGCTCCCCCTTCAATACCTCCCCAGGAATGCAATGCAAAGAGAACTTACCATTTGGAATACAATAAAAAAAAGAGTAATACTCATATGATCAACATCAATATTGTCCAGATATCTGATTATATTTTTTCATTTCGTCACCTTTTCGAGACCAGCACGAAACGAATACTCTTTTCCTCAACACCTGCACCTTCACCTGCAGTTACTCATTCTGTATATTCTTTACCCGGCACGCACAGTGTGGTACAAAAAATTATCCTCCATACCCTTTTCTTCCCTTTTTCCCAGGATTGCCATTTGACGCCCAGCGGATAACAGACTATTATTTATGCTATGCATACAATTAACCAAACAATACAGACCTTTTTTTTCTGAAAACAATAGGAGAAAACTTCATGGGACGTGAAACCGTACTTTTTAAAACAGAAGAAAAAATGTCACGGAACGAGGTGGCAGAACTGCTCCGTACCCTGGCCGGGAAGATTGAAAAGGGCAAAGTTGTCCTCCAGCAGGGAACAAAGGATGTCAAGTTGAAGATACCAGATCGTGTTGAACTGGAAGTCAAAGCAGAAAAAGAGGTCGGTAAACGACGCTCCAAAAAAAAGCTTGAGCTGGAAATTGAGTGGCTCATCGGCGCATCTGCGAATAAACAGCAATCATTAACACTGGGATAGGAGTGAATACCTTTACAGAACAAAAAGCTGTGGTCACCGGGGCCACCCGAGGTATTGGACGGGCAATTACAGAGGCATTGCTGGCACAAGGAGCAACAGTTATCGGGCTCTATAATGGCAATACAAGGGCAGCTGAAGAACTCATCACAAACTGCCCTTGCCCTGAACGCTTGCAACTGCACAGGATTGATGTCAGTGACTATCAGGCTGTTGAATGCTTTTTCCGGCAGGTGGAAGAGGAATTTGATACCATTGATATCCTGGTCAATAATGCTGGCATCCGCCGGGATGCAGCCTTGGCAATGATGCGCAAGGAGGATTGGAATCAGGTCATTGATGTCAACCTGACTGGTGGCTATAATATGACCAAATTCGCGATCCAGCTGATGATGAAGCAAAAATACGGTCGTATTATTTTTATCACCTCACCCATGGGCCATCTCGGCTTTGCTGGTCAGGCCAATTATTCTGCCTCCAAGGCAGGCCAGGTCGGGATGATGAAATCCCTGTCCAAAGAAGTGGCTAAACGAAAAATTACAGTAAACTGCATTTCTCCGGGCTTTATTGGCACAGATTTCCTTGACGGCCTGAGCGATGCGCAGGTCAAGGCGTATAAAAAAATGGTTCCGGCCCGTCGTTTCGGAACCCCGGAGGAAGTGGCGGATGCAGTCCTCTTTCTTGCTGGCAAAAACGCTGCCTATATTAATGGCTCGGTTCTGGAAGTGACAGGAGGGCTGTAATGACTATGGATCAATCTTTTATTCAAGAACGGATTCCCCACCGTGCCCCTTTTCTCTGGCTTGACCAGATCCTGGAACTGGACCAAGAGAACATCCGGGCTGAAAAATATCTTGCTGCGGATCTTGACGTCTTTCAGGGCCATTATCCTGATTATCCTATCATGCCTGGTGTCCTTCTCTGTGAGGCAGTCTTTCAGGCCGGGGCCTTGCTGATCAGCGAGACATTACAGGGCAAGGAGGAAATAACCGGGGTTCCGGTGCTGACCCGAATTCTTGGTGCCAAGTTTAAAAGAGAGGTCGGGCCTGGTGATACGATTGAAATCAGGGCCAGCCTCAAGGAAAAAATGGGACCAGCCTGGTTCATGAAGGGCAGTGTCCGGGTCAAGGGTAAGGTTGCTGTGCAGGTCGAATTTGCCTGTGCTTTAAAAGAGGGATAAACAGGAAAGCACATGGATTTTCTTGGACTGAAAGATAAAAAAATCGTTATATTTGGCTTGGCCAACAAGAAATCTGTGGCCAGTGTCATCGGTAAAGTATTAGTGGAGGCAGGCGCAGAGGTTATCCATGTTGTGCGGACTGAGGAACGGGCCAAGACCTGCAAAAAACTCTTTCCAGACAGTCCGGTCTTTTGCTGTGATGTAGAGGAGGAAGAGAATATTATTCAGGTGCGGGACGAAATTGCTAACCAGGTTGGTAGCCCACTTGCAGGTATTGTCCATTCCATTGCCTTTGCCAACTACTCTGAGGGCCTCAAACCCTTTCATGGCACGGTGAAGAAAGACTTTCTCCAGGCTGTGAATATATCCTGCTTTTCCTTTATCTCCATTGCCAATCATTTTAAAAAATTGTTGGCTCCAGACGCCTCCCTGGTAACCATTTCCATCTCCACCACCCGCATAGCTGCTGAGAACTACGGTTATATGGCCCCGGTCAAAGCGGCTCTGGATTCTTCACTCTGCTTTCTGACCAAATCCTTTTCAGCCTTTTCCCGGATCCGCTTTAATGCGGTTGGTCCCAGCCTGCTCAAGACTTCAGCTTCAGCAGGAATCCCTGGATATATTGACTCCTACCTCTTTGCTGAACAGGCAATTCCGCGCAAAAAGGCCCTGAAGACCATAGAGGCTGCCAATACTGCGGCCTTTCTCCTTTCTGAACGCTCTTCTGGAATAACTGGTCAGACCATTGTGGTGGATGCAGGCATGGGCTCAAATTATTTTGATAAAGATATTATCAGTAAGGTGGTAGGCTGATGGCAAAGGAACAGCTCAACCTCTTTTCTCGTCTCTTGGCTATGGCCAAGCATGCCGTCGCTGTCTTCAGGGCAAAAGAGACACCGCTCTACGTAAAGTTAATACTCGGCCTCGGCCTGATGTACGTGCTCTCTCCCTGGGATCTTATCCCGGAAGCGATTCCCATCATCGGCATTCTGGATGATTTTACCCTGGCATCCTTGCTGATTGCCTGGGCAAACGGTTTTAGCTTGCCTGATAACGACGAATAAAACAGCGAGTAGGGGCACGGCATGCCGTGCCCCTACCAGAATTGCGATGTTTCAAGGCAGGCACAGGGGCCTGCTCTTCCAATATTAAAAAAAAATGCTCACAGATCCCCAAAAAAAAATCCTGCTCCGACTGGCCCGGCAAACCATAGAGGAAGAACTTGGTCAGCAGGCTACAGATCCGGTTGCAGAAAAAGACCTGGATGACCCTGAACTCCGTCAACGATGCGGTGTCTTTGTCACCCTGAATATCAACGGAATGCTTCGAGGCTGTATTGGCAGCCTTCTGGGCTTAGAACCTCTCACTGCCGGGGTACGCCGAAATGCCATCAATGCGGCCCTGCGCGATAACCGTTTTCCCCTGCTCACTGTGGATGAACTGGCAGATATAACCATTGAAATATCTGTCCTCACCCCACCGCAGAATCTGGAATATACAGACAGTATTGACCTTATCAACCGCTTACAACCCGGTGTTGACGGAGTCATTCTCAAAGCATCTGGAGGTGCTGGCGCAACCTTTCTCCCCCAGGTTTGGGAGCAACTTCCAGAACCGGAAACATTTCTCCGTAACCTCTGCATCAAGGCGGGCCTGCCTGCTGATAGCTGGCAACACGGAGAGTTAACTGTACAGACCTATCAGGCCAGCCATTTTAATGAACAAGAATTTCAAGAGTAACGCATCAGGAACATTCCCAGGAAATAATGAAAGAAATAACACTGTCTCCAGAACTCACCAAGGAAATTACAAGCATCTATCAGACTCTGCAGGAGGAGTACGATAAGGTCGCTGGCGAAATAGGACTTACCTGCAAAGGCTGCCCGGATAATTGCTGTGATTCTTATTTCCTCCATCATACCTACAGTGAATGGGCCTATCTCTGGCAAGGACTGAATCTTCTTGATCAGGAGACCCGCGAACAGATTATCAACAGGGCTAAGGAGTATATTGCCCAAAGTGCCGAGCCACTGGCCCAAGGCAAGCATCCCCAGCTCATGTGCCCGCTCAATGATAATGGTCTTTGCGGCCTCTATGAACACAGAATGCTGATCTGCCGAACGCATGGAACTCCAGCCACCATGACCACGCCTGACAAACAATTCATACGCTTTCCAGGTTGCTTTCGCTGCCAGGAAATTGTGGAGAAAAAATATGGTGCAGCAAACGATGCCCCGGCTATGAACCGCAGCCAGATCCTCAGTCAGCTGGCCTCTGTAGAATCCCGCCTTTTTGAGAGAAAACGTCATCTCTATCCCAAAGTCAAAAAAAACATTGCTGAAATGATTGTTCAAGGGCCTCCAACAGTCCCCTTGCCTCATTGTGAACGATGAACAACATAAAAAAAAGTCATCCTGATAACAACCACTCCTCCCCTTGGGAAGGGCTAACTAACAAATCATGAAAGTGCCAGGCACCCCCAAGGAGTCACCTGGTACTTTCATATAACCCCTTAAGATGGAGCAAGCTGATGAAGCCTGAAGACTCTCCAGAACAAATCGCAGGACATATTAGAGCAGGGGGCAGTATTGACCAGGAAACAGCCTGCACACTGGCCCGCGTCCCTAACCAGGAAACTCTCTGGACTACTGCTGATGAGCTTCGCCGCTACTTCATGGGAAATCGCTTTCACCTCTGCTCCATCATTAATGC
The DNA here is from genome assembly GCA_011389815.1 of Desulfobulbaceae bacterium. Classification (GTDB taxonomy): domain Bacteria; phylum Desulfobacterota; class Desulfobulbia; order Desulfobulbales; family Desulfobulbaceae; genus Electrothrix. Next base: position 8,100 of record JAABTP010000127.1, read on the forward strand.
CCGCAGCGGCAACTGCACAGAGAACTGCCGTTTCTGCGCCCAATCAGCCCGTTATAAAACCGGAACAACAACATATGGCATAGTTGATCACAAAGAAGCCATCAACATTGCCCTGGATAACGAGGCCCACGGGGTACATCGCCTTTCCCTGGTCACCAGCGGACATTCTGTGGACAAGGAAACCTGGAAAGAGCTGTCTGACCTCTATTCCAAAATCAATGCACAAACCACTATGGAACTCTGTGCCTCAATGGGTTTTCTTGATCAGGAACAGGCTGACCAGCTGGCAGAGGCCGGAATTACCCGGTATCACTGCAACCTGGAAACCAACGAGCAACGTTTCCCAGAGGTCTGTTCCACCCATAGCTGGCAAGATAAGGTCGCCACCCTGATCACTGCGGCAGAGGCTGGTATGTCGGTCTGTTCTGGCGGGATTATTGGCATGGGCGAAACCATGGAAGACCGGATTGAACTGGCTTTAGAACTCCGGGAAATAGGCGTCCAATCTATTCCCATCAATATCCTGACCCCCATTCCAGGTACTCCTTTTGCTGAACTGGAACCACTTCCGGTGGAAGAAGTCCTGACCACTATTGCCCTGTTCCGTTTTATCAATCCAGATGCTGTCATCCGCATTGCCGGAGGGAGGCAGCAGTTGGGAGATGATCAATATCGTTGTTTTGCAGCCGGAGCTAACGGTGCCATTGTGGGTAATTACCTGACCACCACAGGCAGCTCCATTGCAGAGGATATTGCAGCCCTGCGGAAAATGGGATTTTCTGTATAGCTGGGAGCCATGCTCACGACTTTCTCATAAAACTGTTATTCATGATCACCTGAGTAAATGGCGAAAAATTCTTCAGCAACGGGCACAGCAACAAAGGATCAACGAAAAAAAACAGGGGTAACCCAATTACCCTGAAACGGGTTTAATTTTATGAGGAATCACCGACCCCTTTCATATAAAAAACTCCTGTAAATGAAGGGCGGTGTGAATCAGCTTGCATAACTGATCTGTTTTCTCCGGCTGAGAAAGTATTGTGTAATAATCATCCTTGATTTTAGGGGCAAGGAGAAAAGCTTCTTGCCAGTCCGAGCGAGAGAAGGGGTCTTGACGAAGAGCATCCCAAAATCCGGTCAATTCAAACAGCCGATTGATCCGCTCGGTGCCTTTTCCATAAAGATGGCTTACCAAATACGTTGCCATCCCTACCTGAAGGCCATGCAGTCGTGGTTTTTTACAAATGCGATCAAGTGCGTGAGATATCAAATGCTCGCTGCCACTGGCCGGCCGAGAAGACCCGCAGATTTCCATGGCAATACCATTCAGCATTAACGCTGTTGCGAGTAGCCGCATACTTTCCAGGTCGTGTTCCGGTTTAGCCATCAGTTGAAAGACAGTGGCATCAGACAGAAGAGCTGCAAAGTCATCTACCTGAGTTCCTTTAATATTGAAAGCTAATTTCCAATCCTGAACAGCTGTGATCTTGGAAACAAGGTCACCGATACCGGAAAGCCATAGGATTTTAGGAGCTCGCAGGCATACCTCAGTATCCACAACCACACCGTACGGCATCGCAGCAGGGAGCGTGCGTTTTTTGCCTTTAAAATCAAGACTGCATTGTGGACTACAGAATCCGTCGTTGGACAATGCTGTGGGAAGAGCAATATAGGGTATTCTTCGAAGGAAGGATACGTATTTAGCCACATCAAGAGTTTTTCCACCGCCGCATCCGATAATCAAATCAATCTTAGCAGTATCTTCAAAAATATCCTGGGCTTGTTCAAAGCTGGAGTGCAAAACAGATATTTCTTGAACAAGATGAATATCTTCATTCTTGAGCGCATATCGTATGCGAGCCATAAAGCTTTCATCAAGGCCTTCACTGTAGAGACAAAGAACCTTTGTCAGCAATTCCCGGACACGACAACGATATACGCCTGTTGAGCATTTTTGCTCTCTCTGGAGAGACTCAGGCGT
>JAABTP010000012.1 GCA_011389815.1 Desulfobulbaceae bacterium
ATGAATCTGAAGATTGAAAAACTTCAGCGAGCCGCATGAAATGCACCTATTCAGAGGGAAAGGTGTCGTTTTTGAGTCAATAAACATCGCCCTCTCTCTTTACCGGGAGATCCGAAAGGGGCAACAAGAATTCATTGCAGCTTAAAAGCAGGTTAGCTGATTGTCAAGATGAAAGCGCAGTAAAAGGAGGGGCAGACCTGCCTGTCTGCCCGGCATAAAAGGAAGAAATAATAAAGCAGGAAGAAAGTGTCAAGCAAGCTTGCTGAGAATATTCTTAATTTCTTCAAGTGACGGACTGGCAATGATTCGCTTACGAATTTCCGCAGCCCCATGCACCCCATTAAAATAACGGCAGGTATGATTCTTGATGCGAAAGAGCAAACGTTTGCTGTCCAGATGTTGTTCAGCAAGTTCTAAATAACGCCGAATCACCGGCAAGCGGGCCTCTATGGTTTCAGGTATCCCCTCGGAACGGAAAACCCAAGGATTGCCCAAAGCTCCACGTCCGACCATGACCCCGTCACAGCCGGTCTCATCCATCATCTCCAGTCCGTCTTCATAGCAAAGGATATCTCCGTTCCCGATCACCGGGATACGCACAGCATCTTTCACCGCCGCAATGACTCGGCGATCAGCCTTACCCCCGAATTGCTGGGCCCAGGTTCGGGCATGCACTGTCACTGCGGCAGCCCCGGCTGACTCTACCATCCGGGCAAATTCTGGAGCTATGATGGTATCTTCATTCCAGCCGCTACGGAATTTAACAGTCACCGGACAGTCAGCATGGGCAACCACAGCCTGGATAATTTTTTCTGCTGTTTCCAGTTTTTCTGCTTTCATCAGGGCAGCACCAGAACCCTTTTTAATAATCTTACGAACTGGACAGCCCATATTAATATCAATATAATCAACGGGTCTTTGAGAAACCAGAGCCGCAGCCTGCCCCATGAGTTCCGGCTCATTGCCAAAAAGCTGGATTGCCCACGGTCGTTCTTCCGGAACTGTTTGTAACATGAGCAGGGTTTTCTCCTGACCATAGACAAGCCCATGACAACTGATCATCTCCGATACGACCAGGTCGGCTCCCATTTCCCGACAGATAAGACGAAAAGGCAAGTCAGTGTAGCCTGCCAATGGTGCCAAAACAAATGAGTTTTTATTAAGAAAAGGGTGGTTTTTCATAACGTACTATTAGGCGGTATATTTCCTGCAAAATAAATAAGTTTCCTGAAAAATTAAAAAGATGGGCATAAGTTTATTGAAATATAATAAATAATTGTCTACATTGCTGCAAATTACCTTTTTTCTCTTCAACACTTCCGTGACCCCTGGGTCGGGATAAAAAACATACTGGAGAATAAGAATTTGGATTTTTTTAGAATAATTATGAAGTTTATGGCCTATGGGGCCGTGGCCTTCTCTCTTTCCGAAGCCTATCTTTCCCTGAACAAGCTCTGGAAAAGAAAGCACGAAAAGGTCGTTGCGGAAAGTATCTCCATTTCAGCTGTTAGTATAGGTTTATTTTCCAGCATGGTCTATTCCATTGACCTGACTATCAACCGGGCCTGGCCTTCATTCATTGATGCATTAATCTGGCTCGTCTTTGGTCTATTCGAGCTCTTTGTTGCTATTGGTTTCTGGGTTACAGGCGAACGCAGAAGTGCTCTCTGGAAAATGATGAAAAAGACCTACCACCAGGAACGAAAAGAAATCGGTGAACTGGCGCAATCGGTTATTCAACCTTCACACAAGAAGGTAATCCTTGACATTCTCATCCAATTCTCCATGCTGGATAATAAATTGGCAAAGGCGGAAAAAGTATTCATTCAGGAATTTGCCAACCGCTGGAATATAGATCTTGACTGGCAACAGATTAAACAAGATTGTCAACAAAAAGAGAATCACGGTAAAATCCGGGAAAATATCATTGCCTATCTCAAAACCTCCCCTCCTGCCCAGCAGGTATCCCAATTCGGCGATATCCTCCGAATGCTCATTCATATTGATCAGGATATTGACGAACGTGAACAGAGCATGATGGATGAAGTTTCGCGCCTGATAGAGCAGTATGTTCCTTCTGAAGAATGTCCACAGTATTACGCAGCCGTTGTTCCTCAAGCTCTTGGTCAGGAAGATAGCGTAAAAACAATTTTTCCTCATCTTAAAAAACAAGAAAAGGTACTCGGGGGTTATGCATATCTTGATGGACCTTTTTTTTCCGAGCAATTTATTGTAACTGTCTGTAAAAAATATCAGAAAGTTGATTTGTTTGCGGTTCCGGTACGATCTGATCAATTATTTGAGTAGCTTATGAAAGCACTCATCCCATTTTGAATATTATTCGCCCAAGGCGAGGCAGTAATCTTCTGGATTATCAACTCTGAAAAGAGGAGAGATGATGAAAAAAAAAGTTGGTAAATGGTCACTAAGACTAAAAATTGGCGTTATATTAATTATGGTTTCTCTGTGCTATGGAGCAGCAAGCTATGTTATGCATAGAAAAACCCTTTACCCAGCTTTTGTTGAGCTTGAATATGAAGAAGCGAAAAAAGATATCAACCGTATAACAGATGCTCTCAATAACGAGCTTAAGCATCTGGATATGGTCTGTAGTGACTGGGCATTTTGGGACGATACCTCTCAATTTGCCGTAGATGGCAATAGCGAATACATTGAGAGCAATCTACCCGACGCTACATTTATAACGAGTGAACTTAATCTGTTCTATATCTTTGATGCTGACAAAAAGATTATTTGGGGAAAGATGTTCGACCTAAATAAGGAAGAGTCTATTCCACCTCCCCATCTGGCATCAAAAATTTTTGCTGAAGACTCCTTTCCAGAATCTTTTTACACAAAGCGAGTAGGAGATGGTCCCGACTGGGTTATTTCGGGCATCATCAATACTTCGGATAAGATGATCCTCTTTGTTGCCCGTCCAATTTTGAACAGTGCCCTTGAGGGACCTCAGAAGGGTATCTTAGCAATGGGTTTTTTTCTGGATGAAGATATTATTGAACGTATCAAAGAACAAACGCATGTACAGTTTGAAATTCTCCAGGCCTCAGAAGAAATCAAACCAGAGTATAAAAATTTTATCCCTGCGAAAAACATTGCGACGAACAGCTCTTTTTCAATTACAGAGCAGGCTGACTTGGACTTGTCTATCAGCATTGATTTGTTGAATACCAAGGAAGAAGAGAGCCTGGTTGTTCAGGTAAAGAAAAAGGCACAAATTATAGAAAAAGGAAGAGCCACTGTGTTTACGCTTATGGAATCAGTGGTTATCTCTCTTGTTGTTTTGCTTCTGGTTATTGCCCTGTTTCTCAATAAAGTTATTCTTGAACCTGTCTCGAACTTGACCGAACATATAAAAGAAATCATTGGTACTGGAGACTTATCCAAACAAATACGCTCTGACCGATCAGATGAGATTGGTCATTTGACCAGACAGTACAACCACATGCTGAGAGAACTCAACCGACAGAAAAACGAGTTGGAAGAACTGGCAGTGACTGATGGTTTGACCCGTCTGCTCAACCATAGAAAGGTCATGGAAGATTTACAGCGCGAGATTGAACGGTGCAGCCGATACGCACCAGAACTTGCTGTCATGATGCTTGACCTTGATTTCTTCAAACATATTAATGATACCTATGGACATAAGGCTGGAGATGAGATTCTGATAACAGTGGCAAAAACCCTGCGAGAGTCTGTCAGGGAAACAGATATTGTTGGCCGCTATGGTGGAGAGGAATTCTTAATTCTCCTCCCCAATCAGGGCCGGGAAGAAGCAGAGCTGGTAGGCGAAAATATCCGTAAAAATGTCGAAAAATTGACCTGGCCCTATGATGGACTTAAAGTAACTGTGAGCGGCGGCATTAGTGTTTATGATGAAAAAACCGATGATTTATTGATTGAGGCAGACAGGCGGCTTTATAAAGCAAAAGAACAGGGACGGAACCAGATTGTTTCCCAATAATCTTTACCCTCTCACTGGAGAAGGGCACAAAAAAAGAACATTGGATCAAGCAGTTCAAAGAAGTTTGAAAGCCTGCCCTGTACTTTCACGCAATACAAGATCCACTTCCATACCTCTGATGAAAAAAGCACTATTCAGCAATTCAAGAACGTATCTTGGAACCCTGGAAAAATACTTTTTTTGCCGGTGTGTTTTCCGGTCAGGTGCATCTCATTCCCTATGGTCTGAAGTCTGAGGTCTGAGGTGCCGTGATAACATATTATGAACAGGGAGAACTATGATGAAAAATATATGGGGGCAGCATCTGCTCTTAGATCTTGCAGATTGTAATACCAATGTTTGTAAAAAAGAGGCTATTGCCACCTTTGTCCAGGAGCTGGTCGAAGCCATTGACATGAAGGTATATGGCGAGCCTGTCATTGTCCATTTTGCTGAACACAGCTATGAGGCAGCTGGTTATTCTCTGGTGCAACTGATTGAGACCTCAGCTATTACGGGTCATTTCAGTGATAATAACCGGGATGCTTATCTGGATATTTTTTCCTGCAAAACATTTGCTGAACATGTGGTAATCCAGGTAGTAAAAAAGCATTTTAACCCGCAGGAGATATTTTCCGCCTTTCTGGATCGTGGCGCAACTCTGCCTGAACGGGGGCCGTTTCGGCAATGGAGGCAAACTGAAAAGGAGTGGAAATGAGATATCCCACTCCTTATTATCTGATTGATGAGCGAAAGCTCCTCAAAAACCTCAAACGAATTCAACAAGTCCGTACTCAGGCTGGGGCAAAATCTGTCCTGGCCCTGAAATGCTTTTCCACCTGGCCTGTTTTCAACCTCATGCGCCAATACATGGATGGAACCACCAGCAGTTCTTTGTATGAGGCCCAGCTCGGTTACGAAGAATTCGGCAAAGAAGTCCATGCCTATAGCGTTGCCTTTTCTGAGCAGGATATTGAACAGCTATCCTCTATCTCGGATAAAATCATCTTCAACTCTATCAGCCAACTTCAGCAATTTGCTGAACAAACAAAGCATCTTGCCAGAGGGCTGCGCCTCAATCCTCAGCTGAGTTATTCAGAGTATGATCTGGCTGACCCGGCCCGGCAGTATTCCCGGTTGGGAATTATTGGACCTCCACCACCCGAGGCCAATGCATTAATTAATGGGGCTATGCTTCATTATAATTGTGAAAATACTGATTTCGAAAATTTTTCTTCTCTGTTGAACCAGATTGGAAAGCAATACAGTACGTTATTTTACAAGCTGGATTGGTTGAGCCTTGGTGGGGGCATCTATTTCACCCGTGATGATTATCCGTTGGAAGAATTTATTAAAAAACTCAAGGCATTCAGTGAACAGTTTGATCTGCAGATTTATCTGGAACCGGGCGAAACAGCCATCACCGATTCCACCACCCTTGTCACCACAGTCTTAGATATCGTCCACAACGAACGTGACATTGCCATCGTTGATAGCTCCATTGAAGCCCATATGCTTGACCTGTTGACCTATCAGGAAACGGCACAAGTCAAAGATTCTGCAAAAACAGGGGAACTCCATTACATCATTGCGGGAAAATCCTGTCTTGCTGGTGATATCTTCGGAGAATATCGCACAAACACTCCTCTCAAACCAGGAGATCAGGTCAAACTTTGTGATGCGGGTGGATACACTATGGTCAAAATGAACTGGTTTAATGGCCTGAACATGCCGTCAATTATTATCAAACGACTGACTGGTCACTACGATACAGTGAAGACCTTTTCGTATCAGGATTTTAAAAATAATCTCGGGCCAAGCAGAGGATCATCAAGATGAAAAAAAACGTACTCATTATCGGGGCCGGTGGGGTTGCACAGGTTGTAGCCCATAAATGCGCCCAGCATAACCATATTCTGGGTGACATCTGCATTGCCTCCAGAACGCAGGAAAAATGTGAGGCCATCATAGAAAGCGTCCAGAAGAAAGGAAGTCTGAAAAACAAAGACGGCCAGTTGTACTCCTGCCAACTTGATGCCTTGGATATTCCGGCGACCAAGCGGCTTATTGAAGAAACCAAATCGGACATAGTCATCAATCTGGGCACGGCCTTTATTAATATGTCGGTTCTCCATGCCTGCCTGACCACAGGGGCTGCCTACATCGACACCGCCATTCACGAGGAACCGGATAAAATCTGCGAACAACCTCCCTGGTATGCAAATTATGAGTGGAAATATCTGGATGCCTGCCAGGAAAAAGGGGTGACCGCTATTTTGGGGATTGGATTTGATCCAGGCGTGGTTAATGCCTATTGCGCTTATGGGGTGAAGCATTATTTTGATACCGTTGACAGCATAGATATCATGGATGTCAATGCCGGTGATCATGGTAAATATTTTGCCACTAATTTTGACCCAGAGATCAATTTCAGGGAATTTACCGGCCAGGTTTGGACCTGGATTGATCGCCAGTGGGTGGCGAAACCTGTGCATTCAGAAAAACAGGTCTATGATTTTCCGGTGGTGGGTGAGCAGACCATCTATCTGACCGGCCATGATGAGTTACATTCCCTGTATAAAAATATTGATGCCCGCCACATTCGTTTCTGGATGGGCTTCAGCGACCATTATATCAACTGCTTCAATGTCCTGAAAAATATCGGTCTCCTTTCTGAGCAGCCCGTAACAACTGCGGAAGGGCAAGAGGTTGTGCCGCTGAAAGTTGTTAAGGCCTGTTTGCCTGATCCTGCTTCCCTGGCACCGGGATATACTGGTAAGACCTGTATTGGTAATCTTATCAAAGGACAAAAGGATGGCAGGAATCGTGAAGTGTTCATCTATAATGTCTGTGATCATGCAGCATGTTATCAGGAGGTCGAGTCCCAGGCTATCTCCTATACAGCCGGAGTTCCACCAGTTGCCGCTGCCCTCCTTATCGCAGATGGGAGATGGGATGTCCGTCGCATGGTGAATGTGGAAGAACTTGATCCTGATCCTTTCATTACACTGTTAGATAGCATTGGGCTGCCGACTTATGTTGAGGAAAAATAACTTCAGAGAAATGAAAAAAAATGTTTTGATCATCGGGGCTGGTGGTGTAGGATCTGTTGTGGCCCATAAATGCGCTCAGCATAATGATCTATTGGGTGATATCTGCCTTGCTTCAAGAGCACAAAGCAAATGCGAGGAAATCATTGCCAGTATTCGGGCAAAAGACAAACTGAAGGATGCTGAAAAAAAAATCTTCAGCAAACAGGTGGATGCCAGTGCAATTAATAATGTGGTCCAGCTGATTAAAGAAACCGAGGCAGAGATCGTAATCAATGTTGGCTCCACCTTTATTAATAAATCCGTCATAGATGCTTGTCTTGCCACTGGGGCGGCCTATATTGATACCTCCGTGCATGAGGATAGCGAGTCCCTGAACCTTCCCTATCCTTGGTATGCGCATTTTGAGTGGCAACGCCAACCGCTGTTTGCAGAAAAAGGCGTAACAGCGGTGCTCAGTGCGGGATTTGACCCTGGAGTGGTGAATGCTTACTGTGCTTATGCCGTGAAACATGAATTCGACAGAATTCACAGTGTCGATATCATGGATGTCAATGCCGGAAATCATGGCAAATATTTTGCCACCAATTTTGATCCAGAGGTGAACTTTCGCGAAATTGTGGAAGAAGTCGGGTATTGGGAGGATCGGCAATGGAAGGTGTGTCCACCTCATTCACGGGCAATGGAGTTTGATTTTCCCGGAGTGGGCAGGCGTAAGGTCTATCTCATGGGGCATGATGAACTCCACTCCCTGCCGCAACATATTGATGCCGAGCATATCCGTTTCTGGATGGGATTTGGTGAACATTATCTCAACTGCTTTAATGTGTTACGAAATGTTGGTCTGCTCAGTCACGAACCGGTTACCACGGCAGAGGGGCTGGAAGTAGTTCCTCTGAAAGTGGTGAAGGCATGTCTGCCTGATCCGGCTTCTCTGGCTCCCGGTTATACCGGAAAAACCTGTATTGGTAATCTGATCAAAGGTGAGAAGGACGGGCAAGCAAAGGAAATTTTTCTCTATAATATCTGCGACCATCAGCAATGCTATGAAGAGGTCGGCTCCCAGGCTGTATCTTATACAGCAGGTGTACCTCCAGTTGCAGCTGCTCTCCTTATCGCCAATGGGAGATGGGATATGGGGGCAATGAAGCATGTGGAAGAGTTGGCCCCGGAACCTTTTCTTGAATTGTTAGGGAAGATGGGCTTGCCAACGGCAATGAAAATACTCAGTTCCTGCATAGAACGGACAGAACAAGGTGTAATCAGATGTTATTAGTCAAGACCTATCTTGATAAGAGTACCATTCACGGAGTGGGCGTTTTTGCCGGTGAATTTATTCCCAAGGGCACCTTGGTCTGGAAATTTGATCCCCTGATTGATATTATCCTCAATCCAGAGCAGGTGGGCGGAATGCCTGAAGCAGCAAAAGAGTTCGTCCTGTCCCATTCTGTTCCCTATCCCTATGGTGCAGATAATTATTGCATGACCCTGGATAATAGCCAGTACATAAACCATAGTTCGGAGCATAATCTTCAGCCGGATAGCGAGGGTGACCGGGCCCTTATTGATATCCCTGCTGGCATCGAGTTGACGGTTGATTATTTTTTGGAAGATCATCGAACCACTGAGGCGGATATCTCCTAAAACGAAATCACCCCTTCTATTTCTTTCTCATTGTCTTTCTGGAACATTGTATTATAACGGGTTGCGTGTACTCTCATGTTCAGAGCATACACAGGAGAATGCGCCCTATCTCCTTTGATCACGTATATGAATTAACCGAGCAATCTTCCTTGCTCGAATTTTTTTTATTATATAATAGGAGTTTCTGATGTCCCTGACTTTTGACCTTTCCGCACCCGAATTAACGGCTGAGGAAATCGCAACCCTGAAGGAGATGCGCACCCGCTGTGCAAAGCGTATCTTATTATCCACCTCCTTGGCCGCCTCAGGCCATCCTGGTGGTTCCCTGTCCTCCCTGGACATGCTGCTGGTAGCCTACGGTCTGCTCAATCATGATCCTGCCAATCCCCGCATGCCAGAACGTGACCGCATGGTAGAGTCTATCGGCCATATTTCACCTGGTGTATACAGTGTGCTGGCTGAAAATGGCTATTTTAGTGAAGAGGATTTTCTTATTGGTTTTCGTCGCACAGGTTCAGGATTCCCCGGCCATGTGGAATCAATCGTCCCTGGTGTGGAATGGGATACTGGCAACCTGGGCCAAGGCCTGTCCACTGCTGTAGGTATGGCCCATGCCTTTAAAATTCAGGGCAAAAAAAATCGGGTCTTTTGTCTGATGGGTGATGGCGAGCAGCAAAAAGGACAGATTGCTGAAGCCATCCGCCATGCAGTCAGATATAAGCTGGATAACTTGACCGTGCTGATTGACCGCAACAAACTTCAGATTTGTGGGAGTACTGAAGATATTATGCCTCAGTGTATGCAGAAACTCTACGGCGGGCTGGGCTTCAACCCGGTGGTTGTCAAAGACGGTCATGATTACCAAGCCCTGTATCAGGCCATGCGGGATGCCTACCGTAATATCAGTGGAGTGCCCACAGTCATTATTGCCAAAACAACCATGAGTAAGGGCATCTCCTTTATGGAAAATAAGGCCAAGTACCACGGTTCACCGCTACCAGCAGATATGCTGGCTGATGCCTTGGCGGAACTGGGCGTGGATAATGATTTTGAAGAGTGGAAAGCACGGCGCAACGAACCTGTAAGCACAGCAACCATTATGCCACCACGGGCTGATTATCCTGAGATCCAGCCAGGAGAGCCCATTGTCTATGCAGCGGATGAAAAGACCGATTGTCGTTCTGGTTACGGTAATGCCCTGCTGGGATTAGCTGAGGCCAATAATAAACCCGGTGAAGCACCCGTGATTACCGGAATATCCTGTGATCTGGAAGGCTCTGTGAAAATGGGTGGTTTTCATAAGCACTCTCCTGGGGGCTATTTGGAGCTGGGCATTCAGGAGCATCATGCTGCTGGTGCTGCTGGTGCCATGAGCTGCGAAAATATGGTGACCTTCTTTTCCACCTTTGGTTCCTTTGCTGTATCCGAGGTCTATAATCAGAACCGCTTGAACGACTTCAATCATACGAATCTTAAGGTCGTGGCAACCCATGTGGGCCTGGATGTGGGTGAAGATGGTCCCACCCATCAATGTATTGATTATCTGGGCCTGATGAAAAATTACTTCCGGTTTTCCGTCTTCATGCCCTGTGATCCCAACCAGACAGATCGGATTGTTCGCTATATCGCTACCCAACCAGGTAATCATTTTGTCGGCATGGGCCGCTCCAAGACCCCAACCATCACCAAAGAAGACGGCTCTGTGTTCTATGATGCAGACTACGTCTTCACACCGGGCAAGGCCGATTGGCTGCGCCAGGGAACTAATGCCACCATTATCACCTATGGGGCAGTCACTCCGGCCTGTATTGAGGCTTGGCAGATTCTTAAAAAAGCTGGTAAATCCGTTGCAGTACTGAATATGGCTTCTTTGATTCCGCTGGATGAGGAGGCCATTGTTGAGGCTGCGGCCATTGGTCCCATTATAACGGTGGAAGATCATCATGCTGATACTGGTCTGGGTGCCTCTGTTGCCATAACTTTGATGGATAAGGAACTGTCTCCGAAACTACGTCGCCTTGGGGTCAGGCAGTATGGCGGTTCTGGAAGCCCGGCTGACCTGTACAAACAGCAGGGACTGGATGGCGCATCCATCGCAGCTACTGTACAAGAACTGCTTGGTTAACCTGCTGTACGAATCAATTTTCTGTTCAAAGGGGTACTGCTTTGCGGTGCCCCTTTTTTGTTGCAGTAATACAAATAGATTGAAAGTTCCTGTTTATAACGGATTCTGTTTATTTTACTTTCTACATATAAACCAAACTGTTATGGATGCAAATAATACCGGTGATATTCCGTTTTAGACGTTTTTGAGGACACAGTTGCCGAAAAATGAGCTAGCGCTTCAATTATTAATCATAAGAAAACAACGCGTTGCCGTATCAACAGAATCCGTTATAATCAGTGGTTCTTTACCCACTCTAAAAGTGATTTTCAAAAAAATGATCGTTTCTTTTGCCTGATTGTCCGAGAAATTTTATGAGGGCATATTGCCGTGTTTTTTTCTACTCGCCCATACAAATCAGTTTTCTTTTTTACGACTACTACTTTGTACAGTTTTTTGTATTGCCATTTCAAAATTCAAGCTGTATAGTAAATTATAGTCACGAGAATAACTATATTCCTGAGAAAAAAAATGGTCCTCAAAAAAATTTCATATCTGTGTATTGCACTGACAGCATTATTAAGCGGCACGGAATCTGCTTGTGCTGAAAATGCCAAGCAGAATATCATCGCCAGCAGCTATAATGAGAGTGCGGTGAGCAGTTTCTTATTGGCCGCTGGAATGTACGGAGGCCTTGATAACGAAAGCTCATCAAGGGAAAGCTCATCAGGGGTAACCGTGTCCCTTGGTCAATCTAAAGACATGATGAAAGGTTTATTTACCGATCAAGGTCAATTTGATGGTCAGGACATCACGCTCTCCTATAAAGGTTCACCAGGTCGCCTTGGCTTTTCTGCTGGTTATATCTACACCACCGAAGATCCAGACAAAAACAGGGGATCTGTCTTCCTTGGCTTAGAAAATTACAACAAAAACACCTTGAGCAATATTGAGGAAAGGCCTTGGTACGTAACCCTTGATATTTCACGTTCGTTCCAGCTCAGCAATAGCCTGGCCATTGGCGTTGGCTCAAAAGCAACACTGCTGGCAAACAACCCTGACGACAATAATGTAGCGAACAAAGCTGTTTCCATGTCGCTGAATCTTCCGGTTTCCTATAAAGGATTCCTGACAGTGACCCCAGAGTTCCAATGGTCCCGTTCTCTACAGGCAAATGACGAACAGGGAAGCGCAAATGACATGAACAACTTCTTTGATCCTGAGGATGGACAAAATGCCTTTTACGGTGGTATGTCTATCAGCTTTTCCTATTAAATCAACTTCTGCCCTCCATCTCTTGCAGTGACTCTATGTCACTGTAAGAGATACCCTTTCCTCCTTTTTAGCAAAAAACCGCGCTAAAGCCCACTGAAGAACCCTACTTGTCGACAAGAATTACTGCTTGCGTTATAATCAGAGGATACATCCTTACGCTTTTGCAAAGTAATTCCTACGGAGTACTCTTTAACGTACTGCGCGACCTATTCACTATCAGGATATTAACGAGTTATGAATTCATATCATTGTCCTTTTTTTGCTCTTCGCCTGCGGACTCGGGCCCCCCTTCTTTTGTATGTACACGTCATTCTCATAACCTGCTTTGGCACAATAGCAACACTGCCAAGCACAGGACAGAGCACTGAACCAGCATCAAGCATTCAAAATACTCAACACGAAATCATTATCCCGCCTTTTACGGTACAAACTACAACTCCACAGCCGCACCTGCAAACCGGGCTTGCTAATATTCTGGCAACCCGCATAACCCGAAAAACAGGGCATATTGTTACCTCACAGAGCACAGGTACAGACAAGCTGACCAACCTGCTTCGCCAACAAGACTATGCTGCTGTACAAAAAATAATACAAAAAATGGAGAACACCTCTTTGTTGGCAGGTACTCTTCAAGAAAAAAAGCAAGGCTATAGAATCATTATCCATGCCTTTGACCATAGATCAACAGCGCATATTTCGATATCGCAATCATTCAATCGACTTGATCAGGCATTATCGGCTTTAGACGAGCTTTCGCTTGATATTGCTGAAAAAATATTTTCCATTCCCCGACCTGAAAAACCCCATCCTGTTGCAGAAAGCAACGGACTTGAAGGCTTTCATACTGCACATCCAGAACGTCTTTTTAAAGAAAAAAAATACAATGAAGTCAACCAAGATATTCTTGAGCCAGTAGAGATAAAGAAGAGGGAATTCGGTATACTGTCATCAAAAAAGATGATATTCCTCTCTTCCAAACCCTTAGCAATGGCTGTTGGTGACCTCAATAATGACGGGACAGAAGAATTCGTCATTCTGGAAAGGGCCAATATAGTTCTCTATCATAAAAGGCCAGATGCCTCTTTTCAACGTATCGCATTTCAGCCCCTTGCTCGTCACCTTGGTCTGCATACAGTGCATCTCGCAGATCTCGACAATAACGGGTTACAGGAAATCTACATAGGTGCCAGCAATGGCACCACCCCTGCATCACAAATTCTGGAATGGGATGGAACCTTCCGTGTTCTTTATCAAAATGCCCCCTATTATCTACGCCCTGGTGTTGACACAGAGGGACGTCCCATCCTTCTTGGTCAGGAAAATGTTTTTCAGGAAAACGGAAGCAGGGCTTTCTATAGTCTCCAGAGAAAAGCCAACACGTCTCTAAAAAAAGTACAACGTATTACCGTACCATCTGGATTTAATATCTATGACTTTCTCAGAGTGGATCTGGATCTGGACGGAGACCTGGAGTTTGTCGGGATCACCCGGAGCAATAAACTCACAGTGATCAATAATACAGGACAAACCGTATGGAAAAGCGAAAAAAATTATGGGGCTAGCAAGGAAATTCTTGGGACTTTGTCACGCACAATAGACGGTGATCGCTATCAATCGAACAATCCAGAATCCGTCTATATGCATACACGCATCATGACCCAGGATCTGAATAGCGACGGGGCACCTGAAATCATTCTCGGACGTAATCGTTTGTTGGCAAAGATCACCTTTTTCAAACGGTTACGATCTTTTGAGGGATCATCAATTACAGCTTTGAGCTGGGATGGCAACACTATGAGCACCTTCTGGGAAAGCCCAAAGGTCCAAAACTATACTATCGACTTCCACATGCTGCACAGACAGAATCAACCTCATACTTTTACTCTTTTCTCCCTTGAGCAGGAGTATTCAGGCAACCTGATACCATTCTGGAATGGTACCAAAGAGTCTCTGCTTCGCACCTACACTCTTGAAAAGAAAAAGGATTAAGAAGACAAAACAGAAGCAGCTTCTACCCGCCAGTCCTAAAACAGATTTCCCCACCCGGATTTTCATCCCTACTTCCGGGTGGGACAACACCAACAGCATAATTTAGCGGCCAATAATTGTTGTATCTTTACCATATCTGGAGCGTAATCCATTCTCAACAGGATTATAACCTTGTTGAAGATTGCGCCGTTGCTCTTGGGACATTGCCCGCCACAACCAAGGTGCAATCGCCTCTGAGTAAGACCAGATCCCCTTTTTCGCATCCTTGGCCTTCTGCTGGAAAGAGCGCCAATCAGAACAAAATGACTCGTAGCAATATTCTTGTTTAACCCAAGCATGCCCACCCTTCACAAGCAGCTCATTCACATTCCTCTTGCCTGCAGAAACAAGCGCCAAACAACGACGCTGTTCTCTGTCTGTATCATAAATCTGTAGTTGAATCTTTTTTCGCTTGAGTAATTTTGTCAGTGCCTGAACTGCCTGCATACCGTGTGGCTGTGTTCGTTCAGGGCTGTCAATACCGTACAGGGTCACTGTAAACGGAGTATCATCCAAAAGAACACGTATTGTATCACCATCTTCAACCTCAACCAATACCGCAGACTGAAGCGGTCGCGGCTCTGGCAAGGTGTAAACAAGCTTATTTTGCTCTTTGCCCCATCTATAAGAACCTGCTCCAGAACTTGAGGAACTATGAGTTTTTGAACTCCTTTTTGGAGACGGTACTGAACCTGTCTGGCTTCTTGAGGCAGAATAGTCTTTCAGGCTTTTCCGTAAGGCTTTTTTACTCTCTGGATTCACGCTCAACGCACAAGCCTGTTGAACAGAAAACATCCAGAGAAGCACACAAGCATAACTCAAAGTTTTATAACGCAGCATATTAAATCACCAGTCACTTTCATAAGTTGTAATCCCACCCCAAGGGCAGCAGGATGAGTTTATTTTACCAAAACTGCTTGTTAAACTTTTTCACCCTTCCTTGAGTTTCTGCAAGGGTTTGGAAAAATAGTACCCTTGCAAAAAGTCCACCCCAAGAGCTGTTGCGAGTTCAGCAGTGTCTTTATCATAGACAAACTCAGCAACTGTTTGTACCTCGAGTTTTTTGGCAACCGCAACAATGGTTTCAACAATGGTTTGCGAAATATCATCAGAAGTCAATTTCTTTAAAATAGAACCATCAATCTTTAAATAATCGACCTGAAGTTTGAGAAGTCGTTCATAGTTTGAATGACCACTACCAAAATCATCAATGGCTATCTTACAACCCATCTCTTTCATTTCTCTAATAAAACAAGCCACTTCGTCGTAATTCTCAAATCCTTCTGTCTCGACGATCTCAAGAATTGCCCGTTGCGCTATAGAGGGATCCTGTAATTTCATTTTCAAGTGCTTGACAACAGCGAGGTCAAGAATATCCTGGGTCGATAAATTCAGAGAAAAATCCATTGCTGAATCTGCAAAGGCGGCACAGGCACTGTCAATGACAGCTATTGTTATCTTAGTATAAATTCTTGCTTTTTTAGCTGCATCTAAGAATTGACTAGGTGGAATAACAGTCCCATCCTCATCAATAATCCGAACTAAACACTCGTACTTATCAATCTCTCCTGTTTTCGAACAGATAATCGGTTGAAAAAAGGTCACAACCCGCCCCTCATGCAAGGCATTTTTGATATCAACAGCAATGGAATGCCTTTTTTCCAGTTCCAACATGATGTTGCCGCTTTCCTTATTAACAACATACTGTTGTCGATTCTTTTTGGCCTGTTTCAGAGCAATATCTGCCTCAAGAAGAGCATTTTTTTCAACATTCCAGGCAATACCACAGGTTACATGAACGGCTATCTCACTCTCGTTAATATAAAAAGGTTTTAGCGTAATGCAATCTATAAGCTGTTCTACAGTTGCCTCAACTTCTCTTAAGGACCATTGCTCCTTAACCAACAGGACTGTTTGATCACCTGGCAGTTTATAGAGTTTGCAAGGTTTTCTCTCACATTCCCGCTGAAGGCGACGTACAAACTCAACCAAAATACTATCGCCTGTTTCTATGCCAAAATAATCATTTATATCGGCAAAGGCATGGATGTCAAAAAGTATAACCGTTGTCAGTTCCTGCTCGCCAAGATCCAGGAGCATTTGATACCGATTAGGAATTCCTGTTAAACTATCTGTTGTTAACAGGGTTTGCATCTCCCGACGATTTTCAACCAGTTCTGTCACATCAGCTCTGGCAGTAATATACTCAACAATTTCTCCGGTATTATCCAGAATGGGGCAGACTGTTGTCTGTGCCCAGAAATGATTCCCGTCCTTTTTACGGTTTTTCAGCAATCCTTGCCAGATCTTCTTCGACTGAATATTCTTCCATAAATCAATAAAGGCATAATCATCCATTTCTGAATACTGCAAAAATGAATGTGGCCTGCCAACAAGCTCGTCCGATGCATACCCAAAGACCTGGCACATCTTTTCATTTACATAGGTGATGTTCCCCTGAAGGTCTCCTTTGGAAACAATCAGGCTTGCATCAAGAACTTTTGAATATTCACTCAATAGATTAACCTGCTCCTGCAACGTGCCTGTTTGTTTTTGCACGGTCTCTTCAAGCTGCGCTGTATACTGAATATCCTGTATCTTTAATTTACGGATCAAAAAGAAAATAACCGTTAAAAAAAGAATGCTGCCTGCAATGGTGACAAGGGTGGTTTTCACAAAAAAGAGGCTAATCAATTCATCTCTAATGTTCGCCTCTTTGGTCTTTATACTAACCACGCCACGTAACTCTCCTTCCTTATAACCAAGGGCGGTTGAGTATTTCTCTGCCACATGGGGTAACACCTCTTCCCTTGATCCATGACACTGCAGACAGATCTTCTTTATATAAAAGGGTGATGCGTAAAAATAAAACTGCTCATTTTCAGAAGAAATTTTCTCAAAATATTCCTTCTTATCAGTATTATTTTTAAAAAATCGTATAGCCTTCTGCTCAACATCGTCAGCCTTATTATTGAGATTTCTAGGTCTATCAGTCACAGCATTAACAGTGACCTTTCCTCCTGTTACTTCGGCAAACTTTTCTGAAATTCTGGTAATCGCCATTGTTGGAAGAAGGTACATATTTGCTTCGTCCAAAGAGATATGATTTTCAATAAAGGCTTGCTGATAAACAGAACGGTATGCTTCAATAAAATTTTTCAGAACCTTGGAATCTTCATAATAAATCTTTGTTTCCAACAAAGAAATATTCCTGTAGTCGTCAACTATCTTCAGTGCGATAAAGATACAAAAAAATGTAACAATACAAACAAACAGGCTATTTTCTTTTATCAGCTTTATCATTTTCAGTTTGTTGAGTATATCTATTCTCTTTCTGTATTTTTACCTAAGATATCGTTATTCAAGAATTCACGCGTAGGCAATTCATCTTTAAAGGCTGTAACAAGACTATCAGGAAATTTCCCCTGGGTACCAAAGCGTAATTGTCGAGTAGCCGTCTTTATATGCTGTAGCAGAAATCTTACTGCGTGCAGCCTGAATATCTGCTAAGGAATCAAGCAGCGATTTAATTTCCTGATACATTTCTTCTTTAAACCGCTCAGTATCCCGATCATGAGCGATTGTATTCACATCGCTCTTTATCCATTTCCCCATACTGTTAACCGCTGGTAAGGAAAGGGTGTCATCTGGATAATAGAGAACTGCACGGGCTGCTCCTCCAATAACATTTGTCATAACGACTTTTGCATATTCAGCTCTCAGACCTAAATCTTCCAATTTTTCTTTGACCAGAAGTTCCATTTCTGTCACTCCTTCCCTTCCAGAATTCGTTGATTCGAATGCTTCATAGCTCCAGCTCGTCATCATTACTCCGCTTTTTGATATAAGATATTTAGAAAGATACCGTAGGGACAAAGCTTTGTATTTGCCCTTTGTTACTGCCATAATTATTATTGAAAAAAAAATAGGGTTTCACTGCTCGTTAACGAGGTTACTCAGAGTTGTATAGTCTGTCTTCCCAGTCCCAAGAAGAGGTATTTCGTCAACCTGGCGAACAGTGCGAATATTATGCAACGGAGACAAACCTGCCTCACGAAGTGCCTGATTAGCCTCCTGCCTGTCTGTATCCAACACCGTGAGCAAGACCAATTCAGGGTGCTGTTCATCGTCAGTAGCAGCCACAGCTAGAACCGGTCCTTCATCGGTGGGATAATGAGCCTCAAGAACCTGTTCAATTGCAGGCAGGGAAATCATTTCACCACCCATTTTGACAAATCGCTTCAAACGCCCGGCAAAGACCAGCACCCCATCCCGTTCAAACATCAAATCTCCAGTATCATACCAAGATTTTCCAGCAAAGTCGACAAAGGGAGTGGGTGAATCACCAATATATCCAGAAAAAACATTAGGCCCTCGCACTAAAAGACGACCATTCTTTCCTGGCGAAACAGGTTGATTATCTTCTGGATCAAGCAAAACGTATTCCATTGACGCCAATATCCTGCCAATAGTCCCAAGTTGGGGAGCATCTGGAGAATTGACCGTGATAACAGGAGAACACTCTGTCACACCATAGCCTTCGCAAAGCACTGTCTGTGGACAGAATTCCCGAAGAAGAGCAAAAACATGCTCTGGACATTTCTCAGCCCCAGAAAAAACCAAACGCAACGAATGGAGAAGATCTGGTTTCCCGGCTCGGAGAATCCCGTGCAAAAAGGTTGGAGTGCTGATCAACGTCGTAACACCGTAGGCCCCGATCATCCGGGCAAGCTGGCTTCCTTCGGTGGGATTGGGCCAATATACTGTACGCAATCCAGTGCAAAGGGGAAGAATAATCGTACCTGCCAAGCCAAGGGAATGAAAAACCGGCAAAATACCTAACAGGCGGTCATGGGAGGATAACGATAATATCTGGGAAAAATCCCGGGCATTGGCTAAAAAATTGGCATGGGTCAGGGGAACAGCTTTAGGCCGGGCTTCCGAACCAGAAGTAAAGAGAATCGCAGCATTTTTCGCAATCTCTGCCCGATATAATTTCCTCCACAACAGCCTGCTTTTAAGCAAGGCCATAATTTTTCGACCCGCATGTATCCGGGCCGCAATTTCTTCAAGATACAACCAAGTGACACCGATAGCATCCAGTGCAATTCCACGCTGTTCCAGTTGGCTGGTCAGGGCCTTGGCAGTAATAACCTGCTTAACGCCCACTGCCTGCAAAGAATACTGGATATTACTGATCCCGCTGGTCCAGTTGACCATTACAGGTTCTTTGCCGCTGAACATCACAACCAGCCAGCTCACAACCGCACTCACAGAGGCTGGCATCATGATACCAACTCTTTTATCGGGAATATTTTCAAGCTCCGGTAACAACGCATATACTCCCATAATCAGCTGTCGCCAGGTTTTATCGCCGCTGAGCTGATCAGAGAGAATAACCTGATCTGGATGCTGACAGGCCTGGGCAAGAAAAAGCACAGCAATATTTTCTCCCGCAGGAAAACCTAATTCTCGTTTATCAACCTGGGTAAACCATTTCGAAGAAACCGGCTTGAGTGGTACCCCAGATAACACCGGCATAATGCCACCAGCAGCAAGAATACAGTCCGAGACTGTTTGCAGTACCTCCAGATTTTCCGTTGCCACGCCAAATTCCTGATGCAGCCAGGAACCAAACTCTGCCAAAACCAGGCTGTCCATCCCCAGATCCGCAGCCAGTTTATCACTCTCTTCCACCTTGTCCACACCAGAAAGCTCTGTCAAACGTGCAAGAACAAGGCTTCGAATACTTTCCGGGATACTGGCCGTGTCTTGGGCGGCAAACACTGGACGGGGATCATCATGATAAATAGGTTGCGATCCCTGCCACCAGTACGAAGGTATTTCTGTATTCCTGTCCGGTTCAACATTATAAAACGCTTCAAGATACTGGTTTATTGCTTGCTTATCCCCACCTCTTGGAAAATCATCTGGCTCAACAATTTCAAGATGCACCGGCCTCCGTGGCATAAACAGGATGCCATTGGCCAGTACCCTGAGAAATAATTTACCCACCTCTCCAAAGAGTACAGGAAGTCCTCTGGCCCGACTAAAACGACTCCCCCAGAGCCCACCCATACGTATAAGGACAATCCGTGCTTCTGGAACTCCATGGGTAACAGAAACAGCACCGCTATTGGCACCGATAGCTTCCAGTTTTCCTCGGGAAATGCGCCCTGACGGGTACATAAGAACGTTTTCACCACGCTTAAGACTTGCAACAATCTCTTCAATCCCGGCAAAGACCTGCTCTTTTGCATCCCGGCCGCTCATATTGAGATCCGGAATAAAAATAGCATTAACCATCTCCATAAAATATTTCGCCACAGGATGATCAGACTGTTTTTCATCAACCAATGGTCGCGGTGTAAAACGAGAGTACAGCAGGCTCATGACAATAACCGGGTCAATCAATGCCTGATGGTTGGAAAAAAATAAAAAAGGACGATTATCTTCGCTCTCTTGCTGAAGTTCCTTCAGCCCGGTGACGGTAAGACGGTAGCGAAGACGAAGGAGAGCTGACAGAGAAAAACTGATCAATTTTTTCATAACAGAACACCTTGAATTTTACACAAAAAATACCAGTTAGCCTATTGATTCGTCATTCATATGCATTATTTATGTATGTATATTCTCTCCAGGAAAAGGATAAAATGGACAGTCAGGGTAACCAATTGTAAATCAGGTAAAAATAATCAGCGCATCATTATGTTATTGAAAACAGAACTTACCCCCTGTAACTGTTCGATATACTCTGAAAAACACGTTCCCCCACAAAACAGAGGGGCAGGATGAATCCTGCGAAACGTACAAGGCTCACTGCACCCACTCCACCAGCTTTTTCAACAGATCCTGCCTGTTCTCTGGTATTCCATGTTGCGCCATTCCTTCCAAGATATCCTGATATTTCTGCAAGGTGAGCTGATTACCAAATTCACCAGCAAGAAGACGAGCTTCGCAGAATTGCCGCCACAGATCTTTCTCTTTTTCATCCAGGCTTTCAGGCCAATTTCTTGCACGATAACGAAAATATAAAGAAAGCAAACGCTTATCTTCAAAATCAGGATTCCATTCTGCCAGCTGCTCAGGTGACTTTTGTAAGAGGGCATTACAAATTCTGCGATCATTAGGTGAAATAAAGCCCTTATAAAGCGCAGTATCAACATCAAAGGCCGCAACATCAGGTGTGCGGCTGTACAGCTCAGCAAGCCGAGTCTCTAAGCTGCTTTCTGCAAGCAGTAAACGACAATGCTGTTCAATCTGCTGCCAATTAATCTGCCATTGCTCAGCCAGCTCTGGACTCAGGGTATTGATTGGAGCTAAGGCCGGTGATTTATTCAAATGCACTCCTTTCAGGCCAATTCTTTGAACCCCTTCAGGTAAATCCTTTGCACGGGTATACAGGTTTGCCTCCATCTCATCCACTGTCATCCCCAAAAATTCTTGTGGATCTTGACGGAGATCATAAACAATCAGTTCATTCTTATTGCGCGGATGTTGGAGCAGCGGCACAACCGGCGCAATACATCCATGCTCAGCAGGATACATGCCACTGACGTGGAGAATGATTCCATGCTCCCGAAGGTCCAGCATTCGGGCAGCCTCATGTTTACTGCGTAAATTGAAATAATAAGTATAAAGACGGGGCTTACGCTCTTTGATAAGCCGGGCCAGAGCAATGGTTGCCCGCACATCAGCCAAGGCATCATGGGCACCATAATGCTCTATTCCGTTGGCAGCGGTCAACGCTTCCAATTTGAAACTGACACGACCATCTTCTTTCTGCGGCCAATGGATATCTTCAGGCCGCAAAGCATACGCCATGCGCACCAGATCAATAATATCCCAACGACTATTACCGTTCTGCCATTCACGGGCATAGGGATCAATAAAATTCCGATAAAAACCAAAACGCGTCACTTCATCATCAAAACGAATGGAATTGTACCCTACCCCACAGGTTCCGGGTTGAGAAAAAACCACATTGATTTTTCTAAAAAAACTTGCTTCATTCAGGCCTTTTGCTGCTGCCTTCTGAGGAGAAATGCCAGTCAACATTACTGCTTCAGGATGGGGAAGAAAATCATCAGCAGGACGACAGTACAGTGTAATCGGTTCTCCCACCTCTTCCAACTCAGTATCTGTTCGCAGAGCTGCGAACTGGGCAGGCCGATCCTGGCGGGGATCAGCCCCCCAGGTCTCGTAATCATGCCATAATAAGGTTATATCAGACATATCTCATTAATTTAAATTCACCCTCACAACATACCAATGCCTATTGTTAGGCCACCAACAACAACCAGCATGATATCCAGCCATCTATAACAAAAAATAACAAAAAACAAGCCTTTCAAAGAAAGAACCACCAGGCAAACTGTTAATACCATCCCAAGCAAAAAAAAGCCCGATCCAACAGTGAACCTTACGCCAGTTTCTTCTACTCATTCATAATTTAACTCTTCTTAATAACCAATTTTTTTCCAGGATGAAGCAAATTATTATCCAGTTGATTCCATCGTTTAATATCCTGGGTGGAAACCTGATGTTTCCGGGCAATGGACCACAGGGAATCGCCATCACGGACTTTATAATAGCTAATAATCATGCCCTTTTCTTTTGTACCTTGCTTACCTGTCCTGACATCGGCTTTTACATTGGGGTACAAAGCAAGTTTGCGACCAGCCCGAATTCGCCGGGCATCAGCAATATTATTCCATTGCATAATCATATTGACCGAAACATTATACCGTTTTCCTACCCTGGATAAGGTTTCCCCCCTGCGGAGGCTATGGACAACCTTAATTTTCTCATCAGCAAGAATCTGTTGAAGATTTGCAGCAATTCGAGTGCTGGTTCCTGCTGGCACCCGAAGAGAATAGGTACCCTTGACCCGAGGTATCTTGTTTTTGAGCAGCTCTGTATTCAATTGTCGAACTTTTTCAACCGAATATCCCCCAGCTGCTGCAATCGCTGATAACGGCGTCCCGGGCGGTACATCAACAGTCTCATACTGCACGTCTTTAGCACGAACAGGCTGAAATCCATATCGTTCTGGTTCATGAGCTATAAGGATAGCAGCAATCAACTTTGGCACATAGCGCTTTGTCTCAAGAGCGAGGTAATCCTTGGCAGCAAGATCCCAGAAATTCTTTGCCTTATATTTCTCCAATCCTCGCTGGATTTTCCCCTCTCCTGCATTATAGGCAGCAACAGCAAGTTGCCAATCTCCAAATCGTTTATACAAAGCACTCAGGTAGGATACTGCTGCCCTGGTTGCCTTTTCCGGATTCCGGCGTTCATCCACCCAGGAGTCAATACGTAATCCGTAACTCAGAGCAGTGCTAGGCATAAACTGCCACAATCCAGACGCACGGGCAGGTGAATAGGCAACAGGATTAAAACCCGACTCAATCATGGCAAGATACACCAAGGCCTCTGGCAACTTCGCCTTTTTCAATTCATCCTCAATCAATGATAAATAAAGAGCTGAACGGTCTAACCAACGTTTAAACGTTATTCGTTGCCGATTTTGAAATTGATCCAGATAAAACTCAACCTGCTTATTAATAATAATTGGAAAATCACAAACCAACTTTTTCGAAGATGTTACCTGCTTCGAATCGACAGGGCCCTTTCCTTTGGCAACAGAAGAGAGAAAATCTCCATCTAAATTAAGTTGAACAGGGGCAAAAGACTTAGGAAGGTCACATTGGATTCCATAGGATGAAAGTATGCCATGTTTTCCTTCACCACTATCACTCCAATCTCCTGTTTTTTCCAGCGCAGTTAACTCTTCTTTGAGTTCCTGTTCAGATTGCACAGGGGTATACAATGGTGGTGGGGCTTGGTCATGTTGCAATATCTCTGTATATTCAGTCCTGGCCAGTGCCTCAGCAACTGATTTCGTCAGGCCTTTGCTTTTACTTTGCGGCTTCGGGAAATTCTGTAAAAATGGCAGGGATGACGTTTTTTTTCTCACCTGACCAAGCGACGCCCTCTTCTCTTCGGCTGCATAGTCTTTCGTGTCATTTTCTTTCGTGTCTTGGACATCAGGAGATGCCATAACAGGTATCAGCTCAGAACTATAAACAACAAGGGCCTGACGCATGCCTCCAGCTTCTTCTTCCCTTGTAAGAGTTTCAGGTACTTTTCGTACTTTTTCTTTTTTCCACGTTGTATTATCTTCTGTAGGTTGTTTATGGTCTGCATGGGAACGGGTGGCAATTTCTTCCTCTTGAATATCCTGATGCGAATCAATCTTGTGAAGAGCAGGAGCACAGGCAGCAAAAAAAGGAAGCGAGACAAGGGGAACAATCAAAGATACTTTCATTCTCTCTCACGTTGTCGTATCATAGTAATTTACATCTCTCCACTTTAAGGGAGACAATAAAAATGAAAGCAGATCAGGCCGACCCGGCAAGGAGCCATCCCATACTTTCAAAAACATTTTTCCGATTGGAACCGAGCCAATTTATTTTTTTATTTTAGCGCTTGCATAAAATAACTCCAAACCGAAAAAATACCCTGAATAAGAGACTACCACAGACGAAGAATATTTTACAAGGAAAAACATACTGTTGACAACCGCTCCGGTTTTGATTTACAAATAGAGTATGTTAACGATTACATTCAGCCTCTTCCAGCTTTGCAGAGAGACAAATTTCTCCTTGGGCAAGGACAACCAAAAAATAAAGATTGATCAGACAATCTTAATGGGCTACCTGATAGGTTACAACAACAGATATTGACGCTGAATCTCAACTCATATTTCCTCAAACTATAACTCATACATGCGCCGTTTTTTTCGATTTACCCTTAAGACCTTCTTTTTCTTTTCTTTTTTAGGACTCCTTGCTGCTGCTGGCACCTTGGGCTGGGTATATTACCTGGTCACTGAAGTTCCCAGCCCAGAAATGACTCAAGAAAATATCTCCTCAATTCTGGGCCACGAAAGCCCTGTTTACTATCGCGATGGTAAAGAAAAACTCGGCGTATTATTTGAAGATATCCATCGTCAATATCTGAAATACGATCAACTCCCGGAAAAATTCATCAACGCTATTATTGCTGCGGAGGACGATCAATTTTTCAACCATTACGGTATTGATTTCTTTGGCATTGCACGGGCAATGATTGCAAATTTCAAGGCTGGTCGTATCGTCCAGGGAGGCAGCACCATCACCCAGCAAACAGCTAAGAATCTCTTTAAGCGCGAATCGCGCAGCTATGAAGCAAAACTCAAAGAAATGCTCCTTGCCCTGCGCTTGGAATATCGTTTTTCAAAAGAACAGATTCTTGAGTTCTACTGCAACCAATTCTATGTCAGCGGCAATGGTCACGGCTTGGGTGTTGCGGCCCGCTACTATTTTAACAAAGAACCAAACCAACTCACACTGCTGGAGGCTGCCTTTATTGCTGGCTCAGTCAAACAGCCCAATTATTATAATCCATTCATTAAAACAGACAGCGACGACGCCTTAAAAGCCCGTTCAAGGGCCAAAAATCGGGCTCACTATGTTCTCGGCAATATGCTCAAACTGGGAATGATCAGCCAGAGTGAATATGATGATGCTGTGAAAAAAGAGAATGATATTATTTTTAACCGTGGAAAAACCCGGTTTGCCCTTAACACTATTATGGATTTAGTTAAAGAGGGCTTGGAGTCCAAGGTCATCACCAATGCCCTGCAAGAGCATGGGATAAATAATATCTCCACGTCCGGGGCACGGATCATCAGCACTGTTGATCATACCTTACAAACAGAAACCTTATACAGCCTGCGTCGCGATCTTTCCCGTCTTGATGTCCGATTACGTGGCTATAACAGAGAAGAAGTGCAGCTGGAATACCAGGATCAAAAAGGTGACCGGGAAATCATAAAAAAAGCATTCCTTTTTGGTACGATTAAAGACATTGATGCAACCGACCCGGAGCAACCGGTTATCTCTGTCAGCTTTGGACCTAAGCACCCAGAAGGCTTTATCGACCGCAAGGGCCTGGAACGCATCCTTGTCGCCTTGGTAAAATACCGTAAGCAACGCTGGACAAAACCAGAGAAAAAAGATCTGAAAGAATTGTTAACCCGTCTCCAGCCTGGTGACAAGATTTACGTGAGTGTTCGGGAAGTTGATTTCTTTGACGGCACCCCTACCCTGGATCTTGAGCGTTACCCTGAACTGCAGGGAGCAGCTCTGGTTCTTCAACAGGGCATGATTCGGGCTATGGCTGGTGGTATGAAAAATCGTTTTTTTAACCGAGCTGTTTCTGCAAAACGTGTCATGGGCTCAACCTTTAAAACATTCTTATTTGCAGCTGCTCTTCAACTGGGCTGGAGTCCCCTGGATAAACTGGATAATCAAAGAAACATGTTCCTTTTTTTGCAAGAACCCTACTTTCCCCGACCAGATCATAAAAGTCCATTTGATTATGTTTCCATGAATTGGGCTGGGGTCAAATCAGAAAACGTGGCTGCTGTCTGGCTTCTCTATCATCTGACAGACCGACTTAATCCGGCACAGCTCCTCGAACTTGCGACTTTCCTGGACATGGCTCCCCGTGTTACTCAGGAAAAAAAGGAGACCTATCAAGAATTCAGCAGCCGTATGCGCGACACATTTGGCATCCGCATCACCTCTGACACCCTTGATCGAGCCGCCTATGAGCTGGCGATACAAAAATTAGAAGCAGACTTTGTCTTTGATGGTCGTACCAGGGAATATCGCCAATGGCAACGACTCCATTACGGCCTTGACTTCCCTAAATTTCGTTCAAGAATATACCAAAAACTCCAACAAAAAGGCCTGAAGGCCCGCCAACGCTCTGAATACTGGATCCGCATCTCTATGCTGCATGATAATTTTCTGCAATTCAAAAAAGTTCATCAGGCTGTCCAGAAATACCGCCAATATATTGAAGAACTTCCTTCATGGTTTGGCAATCCCTTTGCTTTTTTTAACCAGCAGCCTCCTGAAGGAGCTGAAAAAGAACGTCCTGCAGGAACCCTTGCCCAAAACCAGAAAGGACAGCTTATTTACACACTCAAGAGCAAACTCCCTGAAAGCTGGCAGCCGGTCAGCGACCTTGCTCTGCGTCAGCAATTAGCCCGACTTTTTTCAGCGAAAAAAGAAGCCTTGTGGGATAATATTCTTCTGGAAGGCAAGGTCAGCTCAGCTGGGTTGAAGATGGTGGAAACCCAGATGCGGACAGAACGTGAGGCCTTGACAGCACAAAAAAACTATTCCATGGAGGTGTTGACTGCTCTCCCTGACTATCGGGTCATGCTCGGTATACAGTACCTGGTCCGCTTTGGCCATGAATGCGGGATCTCCACCCAGCTTGACCCGGTTCTTTCCTTTCCTTTAGGCTCCAATGTGGTGTCTCTTCTGGAAGCAGTACGTATGTACGAAACCTTGGTAACAGGAAAAAATTATGCTGTTGAGCTGCCTCATAAGAGCATTGATACAGAAACAGGCCCTGCTCAGGAACAAGACGGGCTCGCTATTATTGAGCAAATTGTGGGCGCAGACGGTGAGATTATTTATGCCCGGCAAACAGCAGCTACCCCGGTGGTGGACCCCAAAACCAGTAATGAGTTAATCAACATTCTTCATAATGTTATTCGCTATGGAACTGGACGCTATGCCTTAAAAAATGTTCGCCTCACAAGTACTGATGATGAACGAAATACCAAATTGCAACAGCTGGACCTCCCCCTCCCCCTTATGGGAAAAACAGGGACTGCCAATGACTTCCGTAATGCTGCTTTTCTCGGATATGTACCAACAAAAACCGGACAGGAGGGAAACGTACTGCTCACGCAAGGTGGTTATGCAGTGGGCGTATATGCTGGGTTTGACGACAATGATCCCATGAAAAAAGGCTCTACCCGCATTAGCGGGTCTCAGGGTGCTCTGCCAACCTGGAGTAAAATTGCCCAGGCCCTGTACTCTCTTGAAAACGTTGCTGAGCATCTGGATCCGGTTGATCTCGCATTTGAGGGCATCTCTTTAAAATACTCAGATACAGGCCAGTATTTCACCTCTGTACAGCATAAAAATGGAGGCATCAGGTCAGGAAGGAATGCCGGGGAAAGAACTACGATCAACCCAAACAATCCTGTTGCCTTAGAGCATGGAACAATAAGAAGAAACACCGGATTTACGGTTGAACGTCGGTTCATTCCCTTCTGGCGCAATCAACAGCCATAATACAAGCTGAGAAACTCTTTCCTGCCCTGTTTTATGAGTGCTGTCTCAGTACTCATAAAACAGGGCAACTATATTTTTTCCACACCGAACAAAAAAAGGAATTGTACAGACTCCCGTTTTCTGATAGCTTTCTTTCGTGGTAAGAGTCTTCACCAAGATAAACCAGCAACAACGAACAACGCTCTGCCTTTCCACTCGCATCTTCGACAAAGAACAGCGTCGATATCAGCGCGGAACAAGAGCGGATTAAAAAAAATCATTTAAGCTTAAACAGATTAACATCGTTTACACATACCCACTATCCCGATCCAACGGGCCGGGACAAAAAAACATGAAAACATATACTTCGTCTTTCTCCTTACGCTTCAATTCCAGGCTCCTGTTTTTTGGAGTAACGTCAGTATGTATTCTTTCCCTGCTTCAAGGATGCACAGCTGGCAGGGACAGGGTACAGATACAGCCTTATAGAGACAAGCCAGTACCTCATGAGACCTCACGTATGCAACCAAGTGCCCCTTATCAACAATCTGCGCCTGTCCAGCGACAACAATATACTTCCCAGCCCTCTATTGTTGAGCAACCCGCTTCCAGGAAACCAAGAAATACGGAACTGTTGCAACCTATAAGCACAACCGTACGCAACCGGGTCTCCTTCTATGGGCAACGGGCAAAAGCCTGGCATGAACTGGAGCAGAATAAATCCCGATATCGCACTCCTGAACAGTCCAGAAAACTCATTTCCTGTCAAAGTAAGGTTGCTGCCTTACATGATGCCTATACAGAACTACAAATTCAACTCTTTAATGAGCGAAACCTTCCTGGTTCTCACGAAAAAATTCTTGTTACTCAACAACATCTCCAGCATAAAGATTTTTCCTACCTTGAGGGGGCATGTCCTGCTTTATTTAAACAATTATCCACATCTCACAAACGATTTATACCTGAAGCAGTGGCCCAGCCTGAAGGAGTACGTAGGCCAGCGATAAACTTTGGTCGTAACATTTTCTCCTCAGATCGACCTCATTCTACGACAACCCCCCAATACCAAAATCAATACGAGCAAAGCCGCAAATCCCCACAAAAAGATTTGATCACACCACCAGAACCAGCTCCCAATTACGAGGAACGGTATCAGTACGCCCAATCCTTACTCAAGCAGGGAAGAGAAGAAGAAGCACGACGTATTCTCAGTGATCTGCTTGCCAGTGTTCGCCAGACTGGAAACAGCACTCTTCAGAGAAAAATACTAAAAAACATAGCAGAGCTTGAATTTGCCCTGCGAAACTATCTTCCAGCAAGAATACTCTATGAAGAGCTTGAGCAACTGAACGCGCCTTTTGACAGACAGCATCTTTTGGCCTTACAGGCTATTGATACTCACCGGGAAGAGGTTGATGCCTATGCAGCCTTACTTCTGAGTACAATGACATTTGATCCTGCGCAGGACGGTTTCACAGTTCCTCAGCAAGGACGTGCCTTTTTACATAATTTTCCCACTTCACCACTGCGCTCTCATGTCAAAAAGCTGGTGACAAAAGCTGAACAGGAGGCTGAACAATGGTTCCAGCAACTTATACAACAATTCGACCGCTTTGTCATCAATCAACAACCCAATGAAGCACTGACCTTACTGCAAAAGGTGCCCCTTGATATACTCCCTCTTGATAAACAGGAAATCATACGACAGAGAAAAGACGCTCTCACTGCCCCACCCCCTGTGGAAGATTCGGCCCCGGTAGCAGCACCAGCCAACAACAGCACGATCAACGAAAAAATATCTGAACAGGCTCCGGAAAAGCGAGAAACTCTTAATCAGGAACAGCCTGAAGCGCAGACCGTTCCCCAGAAAACAGCAGAAAATGCATCTGAGCGCAGAAAAAAAGCCTCAAGCCCGCAAAAAAAGCCTGCGGAAACAGCCTTGCAAAAAAAATGGAACAAGGCTGAAGAGGCATTGCAAGCTACAGAATACGATAAAGCCATTACCCTGTTCTCTGATTTACGTAATACCTCTTTAAACACACAAGCTCTCAAAAAACTAAAAAAAGCCTCACAAGCAGCAGGCCAGGAGGCACGGAGAAAAGCAGCTCACTTTTTTCAACGAGCAAACAGCGCAACAGATCCTGATGTTAAAAAACAGCATCTTCTTTCTTCCAAAACGATTCTTGAAGATATCCTGCAAAAATATCCCCTTGCCGGACTTGATGCCAAGGTAAAACGGAACCTCAGCCGTGTTGATAAAGAATTATCCACCCTTGACCATATGCCTGAATAATTTATCAGCGTGGTTACTCCCGTCATTGTTATATCTCGGAGCCTCTGAGACAAGATAACACGGTTATTTGAGGCACAACTTTTCATAAAAAAATAGGAGTTAGCTCATGATGAACAATTTTTTAAACAAAAACTCTCTTATTGGAGTATTGATCGTCCTTTTACTGCTGTCCTCTTGGTGGGGCCAAAGTGAAAGCGGAGCCAATAAGCAGCTTGTTGAAGAAAAGGAGGCTGCTGAGGCACAAATCTCCTCAGCAGAAACAAAGGCAGCAGAATGCCAGCAAGCACTGCAGGATAAAACTGCTGCACTCACCAAGGCAGAACAACAACTGAATAAGGCAACGAAAAAGAATCAAGGGCTGGAAAAAAAGCTCTCTGAGAAAAAAGCTGCCCTGGCGGCTCTTGCTCAAGAAGAAAAAATCCTTCTTGAAAAAATCAATACATTGGAGCAATCCCTTGATAAAGCAAAGGCTCAACAACAGCAGCAGAAGCAGCAAAATCTCCAGAAAATTGCTCAGGATCATAAGAAAACTCTGATGCAATTAAAAGACGCGAGAGAGCAGATCGCCCAGCTCCAACAAAGGCACGCTGAGATAAAAAAACAAGCCGATATCCGGATTGCTGAACTGCACAAAAAACAGGCTACGGCTCAGAAACAGGCTGATGCCCGGATTGCCAAATTGCAAAAGCAACAGGCAAAGATGAAAACCCAGGCTGATGCCCGAATAGCCCAGCTTCACAAAAAACTGAATGAAGCAACAGCAGAAACAGAATCCCTCCGCGCTCAGGTCATCGGCTTTGAAAAAGTTGTTGAAGAAAGAAATGCAGCCCTTGCAGACATAAGCAGCGAGTTGCAGTCCTGTAAGGTCAACACAAAAGTTTTGCTTTCTAAAATTACCGAGCAGGAAAGTGCTCAACAGGGTATGGCAGAAACAATGCATCTTATGGTGCAGGATCTTGCTGAAGAAGTACAAGAAGCAGGACAAGCTGAGCAGGCCCAACAACAGGCAGAGTCAAAATAAAATAATACTTTCAACGGTTCTGACAACGTTACGTCAGACCAACAGGCGTTAAGGCTCAGACTGCACAGAGGCGATTCATCTGTACAGACTGGGCCTTTATGTTTGTCCAGGTAAAAGCTGAGACGCTGTCTCTCATGCCGTATTGAACTTTTTTTCTTTTTCCGGAGCCATATGTGCAGGCAATAGTGGATTGGTTTTACTCATTCTATGCCATCACCCTTGCCAACGCTCATGTTTGGGGCTTTCTGGCAAGTCTTCCCTTTATTATCGGAGGACTGGTGGGGACGGTTTTCCCCGCCCTTCCGGGAACGGTATTGATTCTCGTCGGTTTTCTGATCTACGGATTGATCACAGGATTTGATAGCCTTACGATTTGGTTTTTTTTCGGTCAGACCGTACTGGTCACCCTAAGCTACCTGATTGAATTTCTCGCCACTGCCTTTGGGGTCAAGATGTTTGGTGGTTCAAAGGCCGCAGCCTGGGGGGCGGTACTTGGTTCCTTGCTGGTCTTTGTTCTCGGCCCTATTGGTATCGTTGTTGGTCCGCTGCTGGGGGCAATTGCCGGGGAACTTATCATGGGTGAGCAGATCAAACAGGCCCTCCATTCCGGTTTCGGCTCCTTTCTTGGTTTTATGGGAGGAGTGATTGCGAATTTGGTTATTTCCGGCCTGATGATTGCCTGGTTTATTTGGGAAATAGTATAGTAGAACAGAGGCAGATCCCCCATCTCATCAATCAGAAAAACCAAAGAAAAAAGAAATATGAGCCAAGAGTTTAAACTCCCTTGGCCCTCAACAAAAAACACCATGGGAAAAACACTCATCATCGCAGAAAAACCCAGCGTGGCCGGAGACATTGTCAAGGCCCTGCCTGGTAATTTTAAAAAATCCAAAACCCATTTCGAGGGGGACAACTACATCGTCTCCTATGCAATCGGGCATCTTGTCTCTATTGGTTTCCCAGAGGAGATTGACCCAAAATTCCAGAAATGGACCTTGGACAATCTACCCATCCTGCCAGAAGAGTTTCCCCTGAATGTCCTGCCCAACACCAAAAGCCAGTACAACGCCCTGAGCAAACTCATCCGTCGCAAAGACGTTGATGTCATTGTCAACGGCTGTGATGCGGGTCGCGAAGGTGAGTTGATCTTCAAGTACATCCTCAAACATGCCTCTACCCCCTCTGTGGCTGAAAAATCCATTCGCAGGCTCTGGCTTCAATCCATGACCCTGGATTCCATCCGGACCGGGCTACAGAATCTTCGTGATAATGAAGAAATGTTGAGCCTTGAAGCAGCAGCCCTTTGCCGTTCTGAGGCAGACTGGCTCATAGGTATCAACGCCACCCGTGCCCTGACCTGCTATAATTCCCGCCACGGTGGCTTTCGTAAAACCCCTTGTGGTCGGGTCCAGACCCCTACCCTCTCCCTGTTGGTCAAACGGGAAGCAGAACGACGGGCCTTTGTCTCCACAGATTACTGGGAACTCCATGCTGATTTCCTCTGCGAGGATGCCACGTATCAAGGCATCTGGATTGATCCTGACTTTAAAAAAGACCCTGAAAATCCCCATGCAAAGAAAAAACGTATCTGGGATGAAAAGCAGGCCACAGCAATTGCTGAAAAATGCCGGGGCAAAGAAGCGGAGGTTGAGGAAACCCATAAAAACTCCAAGCAGGCTCCTCCACAACTATATGACCTGACCTCTTTGCAACGTGAGGCCAACTCCCGGTTTGGATTTTCAGCAAAAAATACCCTGGGTCTTGCCCAGGCCCTGTATGAACGCCATAAGCTGATTACCTATCCCAGAACTGACAGCCGTTGTCTGCCAGAAGATTATCTTAATTCGGTCAACGAAGTCCTTGATCGCCAACAAGAATGGCAATACGGAGCCTTTGCCAAAGAGGCCCTGAGTAAAGAGTATCTGCAAAAGAATCAAAAAAATAAACGCCTGTTTAATGATAAAAAAATAAGCGACCATTTTGCCATCATTCCCACCTCTGGTCTGCCTGGCAGCCTCAGTGAGCCAGAGCTGAAAGTCTATCAGATGATCGTGCAGCGTTTTCTGGCGATCCTTTTTCCGCCAGCAGTCTTTCACAATACCCGTCGCCTTTCCCTTGTGGAGCAGGAAACCTTTCTCACCGAAGGAAAAATACTTGTGGAACCAGGCTGGAAGGCCGTGTACGGGGCCAAAGCAGGAGCTGGAGATACCAACACCCTGGTGGCCCTGCCTGAAGGCAAGCCTGTGCTCTGCAACGAAATCGAACAGAAAAAACTGGCCACCAAACCGCCAGCTCGCTTTTCTGAGGCCACCCTGCTCTCGGCTATGGAGCATTCTGGTCAGCTGGTGGATGATGAGGAACTGGCCGAGGCCATGAAAGAACGCGGACTCGGTACCCCGGCAACCCGGGCCGCTATTATTGAAAAATTGCTCAATGAGAAATACGTTGTTCGGGAACAAAAGGAGCTCATCCCCACAGGCAAGGCATTTGAGTTGCTCTCCCTGCTGGAGACCCAGGATATTGATGTCCTTGCCTCACCGGAATTGACTGGTGAATGGGAATATAAGCTTAACCAAATCCTGCGGGGCAAAATAACCCGTGAACAGTTCATGCAAGAAATCCGGGAACAGACAGCCAAGATCGTTAAGCAGGTAAAAACCGGCGAAGAAGCTACGCAGCGCGAAGCACCCTTTTCTCCGGTTGATGGAGTCACATTCTTTGAAAATGCCACGGCCTTTCAATCCGAAGATGGAAAGCTTATGATCCGCAAGATCCTTGGCGGCAGGATCATGGCAGAAGAAGAAATCGTCCGCCTGATTCGCGGAGAAACCGTGGGCCCATACACTGATTTTCGCTCCAAAAAAGGAAAACCCTTTACTGCTTCAGTCTGTATCAAAGATTCCAAGGTCTCTTTTCAATTTGCTGATTCCACAGATGGGCTTGATCTTGAAGCAATTAAAAAACAGGACCCCCTTGGCACCTCACCCGTGGATCAGACCAAGGTCTTTGAAACTCCTATGGCTTATATGTCAGAGTCTGCTCTGGAGGGCGATCGAAAAAAAGGACTCCGCATAGGAAAAATTATTCTGGAGCGCACCATCAGCCAGGAGAATGTCACTCAGCTGTTGACTAAGGGAAAAACCGAACTGATTAAAGGATTTATATCCAAGAAAAAACGACCCTTTGACGCATATCTCTGCATGGACAAGAAAGGGAAGATCACCTTTGAATTTCCGCCGAGAAAGCCGAGAGCAAAGAAAGGGAAAAAATGATCCCGGCCTGCTTGAGCAGGCATAGGAGTTATATCATACAATGCGACAACTGAAAAAAAAACACCGTCAACGAACCCCGCTGGAACTGGCAGAAATCTGTGCCCGCACTGCGCTGGAGACTAAGGCAGAAGACCTTGTTATCCTGGACGTTCATGCCTCCTCTTCCTTTACTGATTATTTTGTTGTTATGAGCGGTCGCTCCAGCCGTCATGTTCAGGGACTGGCAGAGGCTATTGAAGCAGAACTGCGTTCCAAACGAGTCACCAGTACCCATTCAGAAGGACTTAAGGAAGGTTTATGGGTGCTGCTGGATTTTGGTGATATTGTGGCTCATATATTTTATAAGGACGAACGGGAATTTTATGACCTGGAAGGGCTCTGGCATGATGCACCACGAGTGGATCTTAAAGAACTGGGACTTGAAGAGCAGGAGGAGGAATAATGGCAGACAACAGGCCGGTAGTCCTGGCAATCCTGGACGGCTGGGGCATTGCTCCAGCCTCAGCAACCAATGCGGTTTCCGTGGCCAATACGCCGAATATGGATCGCTGGGCCGCAGAGTATCCAACAACCAGTCTGATTGCCCATAATGGCTTGGTCGGCTTACCTGAAGGCCAGATGGGTAATTCCGAGGTCGGGCACCTCAATATTGGCTCTGGTCGCATTGTCTATCAAGACTATACCCGCATCAACCAAGCCGTGAAACAGGGCGAACTTGCCCAAAACCCAGCTCTGACCAAGGTCATGGATCAGGTCAAGGCTGCGGGCAACCGGATTCATTTCTGTGGCCTGCTCTCAGACGGTGGGGTCCATTCTCATATCAAACACCTGGAAGCACTGCTGGCAATGGCAGAGGACAGAGGATTAGAGGCAAATATCCACTGTTTCATGGATGGCCGGGACACCCCACCCTCCAGTGGCGCAGGATATATGAAAGACCTGCTTGCCGCCATTGAGCGCATCGGCTGCGGACAGGTGGCAACGATCTCTGGTCGTTACTGGGCTATGGATCGGGACACCCGCTGGGACCGGGTGGAAAAGGCATGGCAGGCCATGGTTGGAGGCCAGGGAGTAACAGCTGAAGCCCCTTTGCAGGCCATTGAGGATGCCTATGCACGGGAAGAGACTGATGAGTTTATCAAACCCACAGTCCTGCTCAATACGACCGGAGAACCTGTGGGCAGAATTGCTGATAACGATGCCATTGTCTTTTTCAATTTCCGGGCTGATCGGGTACGGGAACTCTGCCATGCCTTTTCTGATAGCGATTTTCAGGGCTTTGATGTCAGTGATCGGCCCAAGCTGCTGGAACTGGTCACCATGACCGAGTATGAGGCTGACTTTACCTTTCCCATTGCCTTTCCGCCCCAAAGCCTTACCCGCATTCTCGGAGAAGAAACCAGCAAGGCAGGCATGCACCAGTTACGTATTGCCGAGACAGAGAAATACGCCCATGTGACCTATTTTTTTAACGGTGGCGGAGAAGAGCCTTTTCCAGATGAAGATCGTATCCTCATTGAATCACCACGGGATGTGGCCACCTATGACCAAAAACCTGCCATGAGCGCAGTGGAGGTGACAGACCGGTTACTTGCTGCGCTGAACGATCAGGCAGAGGCTGGCACGCCCTACGATCTGGTGATCCTCAATTTTGCCAATGGCGATATGGTCGGGCATAGCGGGGTGCTGGAGGCGGCAGTGCAGGCATGTGAAACCGTGGATACCTGCTTAGGACGAATCGCTGAGAAAATCCAACAAATGGGTGGTTCCTTACTCATCACAGCAGATCATGGCAATGCCGAGACTATGGTCAATCTGGAAACAGGCCAGCCTCATACAGCCCATACCCTCAATCCGGTACCGCTGATTCTGGTCAGCGAGGAGCATAAGAGCTGCACCCTGAAGGACGGCGGTGCGCTCAAGGATATCGCCCCGACCCTGATGCATTTACTGGGATTAGAGCAGCCTGAAGAGATGGAAGGGAACAGCCTGATTGTTAAATAAAAGTGTACTCAGGGAGCCGGGCATGCCTGCTTGGCTGTCCACATTATAACCACGATGTATTGATGAAAGAGGTCATTGTATGAAACAAGTTCTTATAACCGGCGGTGCTGGCTTCCTTGGATCCCATCTTTGCGAACGACTCTTGAATGACGGGCATGAAGTCCTTTGTGTTGATAACTGCTTTACCGGTAATAAGCAGAATATCATGCATCTTATGGATACCCCACGTTTTGAGTTTATCCGTCATGATATCACCTTCTCTCTTTATCTGGAAGTAGACGAAATTTATAAT
This sequence comes from Desulfobulbaceae bacterium, assembly GCA_011389815.1. Taxonomy (GTDB): domain Bacteria; phylum Desulfobacterota; class Desulfobulbia; order Desulfobulbales; family Desulfobulbaceae; genus Electrothrix. Next base: position 37,131 of record JAABTP010000012.1, read on the forward strand.
CTTGCCTGCCCGGCATCGCCAGTACATTATCAATATGACCCGGTGCAGACCACCAAGACTACCGTACACGGCGCAATCAACATGCTGGGGCTTGCCAAGCGTATTCAGGCCAAAATACTTCAGGCATCGACCTCAGAGGTGTATGGAGACCCATCTGTTCATCCGCAACCAGAGACATATTGGGGGAATGTTAATCCCATCGGGATCCGCTCCTGTTACGATGAAGGCAAACGTTGCGCTGAAACCCTCTTTTTTGATTATTACCGTCAGCATCAACTCCGCATTAAAGTTGCGAGAATTTTTAATACCTATGGGCCGCGAATGCATCCTGATGACGGCAGGGTGGTTTCCAACTTTATTGTTCAGGCTCTCAAAAATCAACCTATCACGGTATACGGAGACGGTTCTCAAACCCGTTCTTTTTGCTATGTGGATGATATGATAGAGGGGTTTATCAGGTTGATGGGGACAGATGACGGCTTCACCGGCCCTGTAAATCTTGGCAATCCTGGTGAGTTTACTATCCTGGAATTGGCTGAACAGGTTTTAGAGATGACCGGGTCAAAATCTGAGATTCAGTTTAATCCGTTGCCTCATGATGATCCTAAGCAAAGAAAACCGGATATTTCACTGGCTGGAAAAGAATTAGATTGGCAACCAAAAGTGAAATTGAAAGAAGGGCTTGTAAAAACGATACAATATTTTGACAACTACCTGAAAGTCAATGGTGCTTCTAATATTTGAAGTCCACTTGTTGAACATTACTGAAAAAGAGACAGCGTATAGGCACGGGTGCAGGGCAGAATGCAGGTGATAGAAAAAGTGGATGCTAACATGAAGCGATTCTCCATGCTGGCATTGAGATATTCTCCATGCTACGTTCGAGAGTCTCTCCATGCTACGTTGGAGACTCTCTACATGCTAGCATGGAGACTTTCTCCATGCCAGCATCAAGATTATTTACATGCCAGCATGGACTGAAACTCCTCCTCATCCCCCTTCCCTTCCCCCTTTTCCTGTTGACAAAATCTCTGAGTCCTCCTACATTAGTTGATGAAGCAATTACAGCCTATTGTTGAACGTTTGCTGCGACCGATCAAGGTTCCGTCGCTCGGTCGAAACGTTGCCGGTTATCTCCTGCACCCGATAATATCGCTACGGTCTTGAAGAATGTCCCACCTGGAAATTCCACAGACAAGTCCCTCACAACTCGGTCCAACAAAAAGGAAAGAGAGAAATGAACAAAAGCCCCGCATCAGCCTTTCTGCTACTCCTTGCTTTCATCGTCGCAACCTTCCTCAGCATCCCACACACCGCAGAGGCCGTGACCACCAGTAAATGGTACAAAAAGGCATCCAGCTTTGAAAAAATAGAAAAGGCAGCAAAGCAAAAAGACAAACCCTACATCGTCTTCTTTTACACAGACTGGTGCGGCTACTGCAAAAAGATGAACAAGAAATACCTCAGCAACACAAAGGTAAAAAAGGTTTTATCAAAATATTACAGGATTAAAATTAAAACAGATGGCAGTGAGAAAGCAAAAGCCTTGGCTCATAGAAAAGGCGTTCATGGGATTCCTGACTTCAGGGTAGTCCACCCTGACGGCAGAAATCTTCGAATCCACCCTTTTGGAAAAAACGGTGCAGTGGAAGTCGAAACATTTATCAAAGCATTGAAAGCAGCCCTGAAGGGCTGAAGCGGAGAATTCCATGAAGCTGGCTGACAGTGATTCTCGGTTAGGCAGAAAACTGGGGAAAATTCTTCCTTCTGATGAGGAAGAGAACAAAACAAAAAGACATAACTTTGGTTCAATGGACGAGCCGGAAACAAAACTCGAAAAAAAAATCAAGCAATGGTTCACAGATGAGGAGAAACAAGAACGCCCCCTGATCATTAAAGAAAATGTAGGATTCCCCCTCAAAATCCTCGTGATCACCTATTATCGGGCCATCCTTTTTGAGGCAGGAGTCTTATGTCGCCTAAAAGATATCAGTGACAAGGTCTGGCGACAATTTGTTTCAGTTCACCTCACTGAGAATACCCTTTCTTCCACCTTGGAACTTGGTTTCTTCCGTTACCACGATTCCCTTTTTTATCATAATCCATATAAAGACACCAGCCCATACATGGAAGAGACGGAATTCAAGCTTGATAGCTGGAAGCTGGAACGACTCAGCAAGAAAGAAGCGTCTTATATATACAGCGTGTTAAAAGATAAGCAACTCTATTGGCAGGAAACACGCCGCAAAGAACACATTGAGCAGATCGGGTCCTTGAATTCAAAGCCACCCGGAGGATCGCCACCTAAAAAGAAAGAATAATCCTCCCATTACTCTTTCACCAGCTCGACAACCAAAGCAAAACTTTCTTTAGCCAACCAACCGGTCTTACCGTTTTCCGTCTCAACAAGCACATAATATCCGTGCTCTTTTCCCGGTCGGACTAATCTGCCCGCCTTAATATCACCAGCCAGCGTTGCATCAGCAAAGGGCGAAATCAACAAATGGGTGTCCTCCGCCAAAACCACCCCAACCTTCCAGTCCTGATAGCGCAAAAATGCCAGAGGTAGGGTGAGAAGGCACAGGATCAACGCACCTGTCATCAACCAGCTTTTTCCATTTCCTCCCTTGCCTGTCCTCAAGCTTGCCAGCAAGGCAGAAAGCGAAAAGAATAAAAAAGCACAACCAGCAATCAACAACCATTGATCTGCCCCAAGCAGACCAGCCAAACGCCTGTGCAATGCTTGATCATCACGATACAGACCTGCGTCCTTACGTACCTGTTCCAGATTTCCCTGAATATCTGCATCGCCAGGAGCCAGATGCCGGGCCCGCTCATAGTTGAGCACTGCCTGCCCAACCTCTCCGGCAGCAGCATAGCTGTTAGCCAGATTATACAATAAAGAAGCAGACACACCTTGTTTGCTGATAATATTGGAATACTGGGCAATAGCCTGCTCAAACTCTCCCTGGGTAAAAGAGATATTTGCCTGTTCAAATAATGCCGCAGCGTTTTCCTGTTCTCCGGCAATAACCAGAGTTGATAAGCCTAGTATGATCGCTGGCAGAGCCACCTGCACTATTCGGAGTAGTACTCGTAACAACATGGAGGGTAATATATTTCGCTTCATGCCAGTTTATCCAATTCGTTTTTGGTGGTTTGCAAAATTTCTTCCAGCTCTGCCTGGGGCAGCTGCTCACCAGCATATCCGCTTTGTTCCAAACGGGTAAAGACAACTCGTAACGGTGCCTCAGCTGGCAAGCGTTGTTCCAGATCTGCCAATGTCACAGCCTCTGGAGCAAGCCCCCAAGCCTCACCAGTACGCTGTTGAATTGCAGCCCGACAATGTTGATGAAAGGTCTCCTGATCTGGAATCGCCAAGGCCCTGTTCATTTCCTCATAATGGAGAGCCAAATGCTCCTGCACCTTTTTCCGGCGGAGAATACTTGGGTCCCGTGCCAATCTTTGCTGCTTCAGATACAGTACCAAGGCGATCAAAAGACAAAACAAGGCAAAAACCATAAGCAGCTGAAACCAGAGTTTCTGATATAAGGGCTGAATGGCTGGAATCAGTTTCCCTACATCAGGATGCAACGGGGCAAGATGTTGACCAGGATGCGTACCTGCAATTTGCCCACCAATAGCTTGCGTGTCCTTTTGCTGATCAGACAATGCGGCAGAGGCTTGCTTCTTTTCTGTCTGAAGAGTTGATTGCCCCACAGACTGATCCGGGGCAGTCTCTAAGGACAACGGAATAGGATCACTGCTCAACGTCACATATTCCTCAGCTTGGGGATCAAAATACGAAAATCGCATTGAAGGGACAGCGGTTATTCCCTGTTGTTTCGGGATAAGGGCCTGTTCAAAGGTCTTTATACCTTTACCTGCGCCCAGATCCTGCACAGTTCCTGAAGCCGGATAAACCTTCCAGCCTGCCTTTTCCTTTAGGTCCGGGGCCTGAACCAGAGCAAAATTACCCTTGCCCTCAAGCTGCATCTTCACGGTGATCGGATCACCTGCCTTACCGTCCAGCGGCGAAGCAGCCACAGCCAGACTAAAGGTACCAATGGCACCACTGAAATTATCAGGTTGGTTTTCTGTTGGCAAATCCAGCACTGTCATCTCTTGTTCCTTGCTGATCAGCGTAATATCACGTCGGGAATAGTTGCCCAAAATACCCGAAAAGAAAGGATCATCTAACAGCGAGGAACCAAAAGGATCTCTGCGAGAGCGAGAACGAACCAGTACCTCAGCATCCATTTCCATGATCAAAGGAAAACTCCCTTCCTTGACCGCAGCCAGGGTTCCCTGCCAGGTCAAAGCGGTATACACAGTGCCATTCACCTGTTCTTGTTGCTGTTGCGGTTCTTCATCCAGCGATTGAAGGAGAAAATTTTCTCCACTCAGACGTGGTGTAGACTTGAGCGTAACTCGCCGTCCTGGGGTAAAATAGGCTTTCAATGTAAAGGGCACCACCTGGCCCGAGTACATACGCTCGGTTTCCGGCATAATCCGCAGAAAACCAATCTTCTTACTTTCATCAGCACCAAGAGGAACACCAGTGGTACCGGACCTGGAAGAATTACCACCGGCTTGACCAGAGTTCTGCGCTGGCAGTACTGTACACTGTACAGGTTTGCTGGTGTAGGTCTTGCCGTCGATACTCACCTTGACCGGGGCAATGGTGAAATCGCCAGCTTTATCTGCCTGTACCAGAAAATTATACGAGATTGAGGACGTTATATTGCCGTTTACCCAGGAAGTCTGGCTGCTCTGGCCCTGATAGGTAAAATGAAGCCCCTGGGCCACAGGCATATCCGGTTCTGCTGACCGGGCCCCGATCACGGTGACAATAAATCGGGCTGCCTGATCTTTAGAAAATTTTCCAGGTTGCAGCGTTGCCTCCACCTGAATCTCTGCTGCCAAGGCTATCGCAGGAAAAAAAACAGCGCAGAGCAAGGCAACCACGAGCCAGTTCCGCATATATCTTCGACTATACAAAGAAAATAAGGTCATCATTCCTCGCATCACCAATCTTTATCCACTGATTCATTATTCCCCATACCCTGCGGGATGAAGTTGAGTTCCCCCTGCTCATCCTTGAGGCTGTTGAGCAGATTCTTTGCCTCTTGCTCAGTCATTTTACCCATTATTCTCCGCTCCATATCCTCAGCACTCAGCTGCTGCTGTTCCTCTCCCGGCTCCTCCTGCTCTTCTTGCTGGGCAGCTGCTTGCTGAATCTCTTCTGCGGTAGGAGCTTCCTCTTTTTCCGGTTCAGCTGGTTCAGACACAGCCTTTTGCTTTTCTGCCTGCTCCTGATCTTCTTGTCCCTGTTCAGAAGTGGGCTGTTTTTCCTGTTCCTGCGTATCAGCCTCTTGCTCCTTTGCCGGGCTGTTTTGATCCTCCTGTTCCTCCTGCCCCTCTTGTTTTTCTTGATCTGAAGGCTGCTGGGATTGCTGATCTCCTTGCTCTGACTGGCTGTTGCTCTGTTCCTCCTTATTCTGCTCTCCCTGCTCCCCCGGCTCATCCTGACGCTTCTTTTCCTGGTCCTTTTGCTGATCTTTTTGCTGATCCTGTTGCTGGTCTCCGTTCTCTCCTTCCTGGGGATTATCGCACTGTTTCCCGGACTGACGCATCTTTTCTTTGAGCTGTTCCAGCTTCTTGGTGACCATTTCCAGATTATGCGCAGCAGCCTTATCCTCTGGTTCCAGTTTCAGAGCTGCCTCAAAAGATTTCTTTGCCGCATTCCATTGTTTCAGGGCCTGCTCCTGATCTTCTGCCGCACTTGCTGCCCCCAAAAAAAACTGACTATTCCCCCGATTATAATAGCTCTGGGCCTGAAGTGAAAGGTCATCACTGCTCAGAGCCTGGGTAAAGGCAGCAGCAGCTTGGTCATATTTCTGCTGACGATACAGGCTCCCTCCGAGATTAAAGTATAAGGCTGGGTCGGTGTTCTCTTCTTTCAAAGCTTGCTGATAATAGGACTCTGCCCCGGCATAATCCCCGGACTTAAAAAGTTCTTCCCCTTGAGAAGCTTGTGCTTGCTGCATAATGAAGCTACTCAACCCACTGAGTGTTATCATAAAAATAACTGTCAATGCAACCCGCTTCTTTCGCCTGCCAGCGGTTTTGACAAAGGGCAGTCCCAAGGAGCGACCACTCCGCCTCCCGGTGATAAGGAAATCCATGCTCAACAATAATACAGCAACACCCAAGGGCCAGGGAAAACGCTCAATGGGAATCTTTCGACGCCGTTGTCCATGCTCCTCTTTCGGGATCAGGGCCAGTTTCTCTTGATAAATAGTATCAAATCCTTGCCCCATATTACCTAATGGAACATAAAGACCACCTGTCGTCTCAGCAAGTGCGGTCAGGGTTTGCTCATCCAACCTGGAGGTAATAAAATTCCCCTGTTTATCCTGTATAAATCCTCCCTCCTGTCCTTGAGAAACCGGTATCAACTCACCTTCAGGTGTCCCCACGCCAATGGTGTACACGGTCATATTCTGTTCTTTGGCCTGTTCAGCAGCTTTCAAAGCCTCTTCACTCAGATCTTCACCATCAGTGACCAAGACAAAAATCTTATGATTGGCCTCATTGGACAAGACCTCCCCGCCCTGCCTGATGGCCAACCCGATATCTGTTCCCCCTTTAGGAATACTCCCTGCATCCAGAGTCGTCAGCGAAGCATTAAAAGCCTCATAATCTGTCGTCAGAGGACACATGAGAAAGGCCGTACCAGCAAAGGGCAACAGCCCTACCCGATCACCTTCCAGTTGGGCGACAAAATCCCGGATAGCGAGTTTTGCCCGCCCCAAGCGACTGGGTTTAATATCCTGAGCAAGCATGGAATTGGACACATCTACCCCGATAAGAATATCAATTCCTTTACGTCGTACCTCAATCCAACGCTCACCGTATTGGGGTCTGGCCAGAGCAAAAAACAAACAGGCCATACCACCAACAAAAAGCATATTTTTCCATCGACGACGAGAAGAGGAAACATTATTAGTCAGGCCAGCTAACAGCTTGGGAGCAACAAATTTTCCCAGCTCATTCTTTCTCCGTCTGGTAGTAAAAAACGAAAAAGCAAGGAACGCAAGGCAGGCAATCAAGCCAATCAACAACCAAAAAGGTTGGGCAAGGGTTGGTAAGAGAGACATAGAATACATACTCCAGAATTTCATATACAGAATTCGCTTCTTCCTGTCACGAACTCATTCTTGTTCAGCCTTTTCTTTCTGCTACGTCCAAAAATCGTTGACAGTATTTTCTCATCCGTGTTATAGCATTTCAGCTTCTTCTTGCGGGCAATAATGATCCTGAAAACAGCTCGCTAAAACTACTTATCAGAGAGCAATCTCCAGCAGAAACCATTTCGTCTTCCATGCCAGCAAAGAATCTCCAATACCATAACGACTATCCCTATTTTTTCAAGAGTGATGCCTGTAAATCCTGCGGAGGAAAATGCTGCCGGGGCCAACAAGGGTATATTCGGATCAACATGGAGGAATTGGGAAACATGGCGAATGCAAAGGGATTATCTCCAAAGGAATTTGCCCGCCAATATGTTCGGCAAGTCACGGGAGGATTATCTCTTCAGGAAAGAATCATTAATAATGAACACTTCTGCTGCTTCCTTGACCCTGTTGATCATTACTGCACCATTTATCAGCAGCGGCCAGAGCAATGCAGAACCTTTCCTTTTTGGGAGGAGTTTAAGGAGGAGCCTGAGAAACTTTTTCTCAGCTGCCCTGGGATTATTAGCGTTCCCAAACCGACATAATTTTTATATCCTTCCTGGAAACTTCGGAATAAAAAATGTTTTTTATACGGCAAAGTGGTATGCTATTATTGTTTGTTAGAAGGATATGACATTTTCGGCTTGCTCTGTTGAAAATACGCCTCATAACGAGAAGAAAAATAGAATGCATTATCTGTCAGGAGACCATAAGATGAAGCGATACCAGATGATTATAAATTTAAATAGATTATTGATTTTGCTTTTTTTAATACTGTCAGTCATTGTTTCGACAGGATGTAAGAAAGATAAAGAAAATAAACAAGATGAAACTCAGAACGTGACAGAAGGAAATCCCCCTGCGGTTAAGAATGATAAGACAAATGAAATTTCTATCAGCAACGGTTCGGTGACAGAAGGGGATGAAGGAAATACAACCCTCAAGTTGACTGTATCCTGCTCAGCGAATCCTCGTAAAAATAGCGATATAACAGTAAAGTGGTCGACATCGGATGCAACAGGAACGAGTGAAGCCCAAGCTACAGCGGGAGAAGATTATACAACGAATAGCGGAGTGTTAACCTTTAAAAAAGGAGAAAGTCTGCAACAGGATATAGTCGTCACTGTGAAAAGCGATACTGAAGCAGAAGAAGATGAGCTTTTTTTAGTTACACTTGAGCAACCTGTTAATGCGACTATTGTAAATAGTGTTGGGGAAGCGTTGATATTGAATGACGACAATGGTGGTACGCCTGAACTCTCTAATGAAACAAAATATGCGAATCTACCGGTGGGGACTGTTATTGCTGATCACTTTAATGATTTTAGCCAAAAGGATTATAATGATAATGCTGAGTATAGTATAGTATCAGTTTCAGGGCAACCGTTTACGGAAGCTGTACAGATCAAGATAACCACAGAACCTTCTTCAGATTCCCGAGTCAATATGACGATTGACTCTCCTATTCAGCTGCATGAAAATGATGTTATTTTGGCATCATTTTATGCCAGGACAATCTCACCTGCACCGGGCGGCTCTTCTGGACACCTGGAATTTTTACTACAGCATGATAGCGACCCATGGACAGAGTATGTAACTTGGCCTCAGGATATAGGGACGAGTTGGAAGAGATATTATATACCTTTGACCGTCCAGGTTTGGCGTGGAATGCGATCAGAAGTTTATGTTCCCGCACCATCAGATGGAGACGATACAACCTTTGGGATTGGGGAAGTGCGCTTTCGCTTTTCCCTTGGGTACTATCCGCAGACAATTCAATTAGCTGATATGCGAATAGTGGATTATGGAACTACAGTAACCGGATCTGAATTACCCGTTACCCTTCTTCCTGCTAAAACTAATAACTTCATTATACCGGGGAATTCACCTAGTACTGGCGATACTAACTGGACACCTAAATTACTTGCTCAAGCTGAAGCTGGAAATATGTATCTCCCTGATTTCAGCTATGCCGGATATCGTAACGGTGAAGAGGTGTTACCGACCGGTGACGGCTGGACAGTAGTTAATGTACTTGATTATGGAGCAACTCCTAATGATGAAACTGACGATACAGCAGCGATCAAAAATGCCATTGCTGCAGCTGAGAAAGTAGCGGGATCGGTAATACTTGCCTTTCCTGCCGGAAAATTTGTCATCAGTGATATTTTGATAATACAGAGGAAAAATTTTATTTTTCGAGGAGCAGGAAGTCATGACGGAGGTACAATTATTGCTCCTTCAAAACCAATGAAGGCTATGACAAAGCCACCATTGATACAGGATATTGAGCAACAGATAATTTCTTCCAACCGAAAGACGAGCCATGGTGAACTGTATTCACCATTTTCTTGGTCGGGTGGAGTCATTTGGGTGGGGAGCCCAAAGGCACACGGAGATAGCGGTGCAACGGGTACTGCTACACGAACTACCGGAACAGCAAGCCGAGGTGGACATACCATATTAGTAGATGACGCATCCAATTTGATACCGAGTCAAGTAGTCCAGTTGAGGTATTATGATAATTCGTCGGCTAATCCTCTATATGACCATATTTTTGATTGCACCGCTTCTGATCTTCCCGAAGGGTATGGTGCCAGTCTCTCTGAGGACCCTGAAGTGCGTCAGAGTGTTACCGTTCAAAGCGTTTCTGGCAATAGTGTAACTTTTAAGGAACCACTAAATCATGACATTCAAGAGGGATGGCATTGCGAGTTAAAAACAGTGAATTGGTTTTCGACTATAGGAGTCGAAGGTATTGCTATTGAGTTTCCAAAGGTTAATTATGCAGGTCATCATGTTGAACATGGTTATAATGCTATCTATTTAAATGATGCGTTAAATTGCTGGATAGATGATGTCAAAATAACTAATGTTGATTCAGGTATTCTTATAGAGAACAGTAAAAATGTCACTGTTAGTAATGTTATTGTCAATGGGCGAGGAGGGCACTATTCTTTAATGGCAACTGATTCTGATCAAATTTTGTTTCGTGATTTTCAATCAGATAATCGTTCTTGTCACTCCTTAAGCTTTAATACGGATGCCAGGACGGTAGTATATACACATGGAATGGTGAGAGACGTTACCTTTGATCAGCATAACGGGATGAACCATCAAAATCTATTGGACGATCTTGATGTCAGAGGAGAAGTACGTCATCTCTGGCACCATGGTGGAGCAAGTTCAATGAGCCCGGCGCATGGAGCTTTCAATACAGCTTGGAATTTGAGATTCATTCCTGCAGGACAGGTTCCTGTTCTGGGTACTCCTATTAATGATGGGCCAAATGCATATTTGATAGGGCTTTCGAGTGATGCAACCTTGATGTTTAAATACGGTCCAAATGCGTACACTGAAGGGTTCGGTCGCCGTGATATTGCGGTTCCCTCGCTCTATGAATATCAACTTAATCGCCGCATGCAATCTGATTGAGCGGAGAGAACAGAATATTTGGGTGGTAAGCGACTTTATTGTATGCCCAATTATTAGAATAAAAACATATTATTATGAATAGAAATTTTCCAAGATACCTAGATTTTAACCCGAAAGTTCCTGTGTGGTGCGTCACACCTGATCATCCCGGATGTATTCACCGTTTTTTCGATACATCCCCTATTAGCCCTTCAGGAAGATATCTTGCCGCTTTCCAACTGCCTATTGAAGACCGATTACCGGACCCGGGTGAATTGGGGAAGATTTGTATTGTAGATTTGGAAAGCGGAGAAACGAACTTCATTGCGGAAACTTGTGGTTGGGGGGCACAGATGGGTGCAAACATAAACTGGGGGGCAAGCGATCACGAACTTTTTTTTAATGATGTTGATACAAACATTTGGCATCCTTTTGCTTGGAAAATTAATCCGTTAACCGGGAAACGCTATAAAATGGAGGGAACAGTCTATCATGTTTCCCCTGATGGACGATGGCTTCTATCAGCAAATTTGACGACTATGACCAAGACTCAGGTCGGTTACAGTGTATGTTTACCTAATAATGGTACAGTAAAACGTAATATAGGCCCCTCAAAAACGGATGGTTTTTATTTGACTGACACAGCTACTGGCAAGAAACATTTATTGGTTAATATAGCTGATTTATTAGCAGACTTCTCTCATTCATGGGGTATTTCTGATTTTGACCAACAGGAGATTTATGGTTTTCACTGTAAATTTAATCCCCAAGGTGATAAAGTTATGTTAAGTTTGAGATGGTTTCCCGTCTCTGATAACCCTAATGATAATATGTTTCATGCAAATTTTTCAGCAATACGTTTCGCCTGGATCACAATGAGCCTTGACGGGAAAGAAAAACATTGTGCTGTTGGCCCTGATCAGTGGGAAAAAGGAGGACATCATGCTACATGGTTCCCTGATGGAAGGCGAATCTCTATGAATTTGAACATTGACAGGGATGGTATGCGTTTTGTCGCAGTCAATGCGGACGGGAGCAACTTGCATACAATGTTACCAGATGCAATAGGAACTGGTCACCCAACAGTTCACGCTGATGGTAGACATTTAATGACTGATACCTATACATGGGGCGCTACATCATTCGGAGATGGAACTATACCCTTACGTTGGATTGACTTAGAGAATGGGGAGGAGGAAGTTATTGTTCGGATGTAACCGTTCACCCCCCTCATTCCACACAAAAAAAGATTGGACAAAAAAAGAAGATCACGATAGTTTAAGGGTCACA
>JAABTP010000128.1 GCA_011389815.1 Desulfobulbaceae bacterium
ATGGAACATGCTGAGAGAGCATATTTTTTCCCTCAAGGCAGCAAGTGTGGTTTGACCTACTTTTTGGGAATGCTCCCCCTCCTCGGTATACGAATTTTTTGGATGGGCTTCAAGAAAAAATTCCAGATTCTGTGTCGCCAGCTGCCATTCATTAATTGCTGCGTAACATCGCCCTATATTCCATCTTGCCTCTTCATATTCCGAAGCATCAGAATAATATTCAGTGATTTTTTCATATGCCATACGGGCCTGGTTATATTTTTTCATGGAAAAATAAACCTTACCGAGGAAAAGCAGCATCTCTGGAACCCGATCATGCTCTGAAAATTTTGAAAGAAAATGTTCTGCAGAAGTAATCGCCGCTATATAGTTACCTTCTTGTGATTGAACTTGTGCATCGTTAAAAATCGTGTCCGCATCTTTAATCAGCTCAAGCACAGGACGAATTTCTTCGGCTAATGGCTGTAGCTCAATGAGGTACGGGTTGTCTTTAGGTACCACTTTCTTCATTCTCCGGTAAATCTCAGCCGATTTTTTGATATTTAGCAAAGAGTAATAATCAATTATCATGCTGTAATACACTGAAGCGACCAGATCACTGTCAGGATATTCTTCAAGAAATTTTTCTCCTAAATTAAAGACAGGAGAATCTTTATCAGCAGCTCTGTTAAAAATTTTTTTCAAAGGAAACTCCTTGTCCTGTATAGATGCATTTATGTCCTTTTCAAATCCCTTTAGACTCTGATCTGCTGCCTGAACTATCTTTTCATAGAGTTTTACTTCACCTTCCAACTGGTCCACATGATCCTGAAGAGCATCAGTCAAAAAAACAGGAGATATTTTCTTTTTGATATCCTGTACATTCTGTTTGGCGCAAGACGTAAAAGTGCTATTCGGAGACTTGCTGATTAGATCCTCTAATACTTTTTCAGCTTCAGAAGAGTTTCCGCCCTTATACAATGCGGTGGCAATATTATAGTGAACAGCATCAAGGAATACGCTGTTTGGGTATTTTTGTAGAATTTTTCTGTAAACAGTCAGAGCGTTGTCATATTCTTTCATTGCCGAATAGGTATCACCGATAGTCATCTCCACTAAACCAGCATAATCACTGTTCGGTACGGCTTGCAGAGCGAGCTGAAGTTCAGCGATCTCCTTTTCATACTGTTTATTCTGGTCGTGCTTGCCAGCTCTGATGAAATGCTCATTATACCATAATGATTCCGGCATATTACCGGCAACGTATTGCTGTATTTTTGTCAGATCCCGACAGGCATCAGAAGAAATTTGAGCTGCGTAGCTTGTATCGACAAAAAGCATCCATCCAACAACTGCACTTATTGCCAACAACCACTTTGTTGATGGCAGGATCTTGTTGAAAGTAATTATTTGAAATTTCAAGATGTTCTCCTCTAACGTCTAAGGTGTGCTGCCGTCGGTAGTCAATTCTACCGTCGGACTTCCTCCTTTCAGGGCAGTCTTGCTGCAATCGCCTTGGCCTTTAACTTCAAACCGCCGCCCCGCTTTGATCAAAAAAGCAGGCTCCACCCGGATCGACATCCAGGGTAATTTTTTCATCGACCGCGCAGTGCAGCTGCTGAAAAATCCGGGCGGTAAAAAAGGTCTGGCCAGCGGTATCCAATGCTGTTGTGAACGGAGTAATGAGTTGAAAACGGATCAGGGTTTCGTAGCCGAGGAATTCCGCATCAACCACTTGGCAGGGCAGAGAGAAGCTGCTTTCCTGCCCCTCCGCACTTAGGCTGAACGCTTCCGGTCGCAGACCGAGCCAGATATCCTCGTCCTGCGGCAGTTCGGCCAACCGCGCCCGCATTGCCTCCGGCAACGGCCATCGGACAGGCTCATTTTCCAGCGGCAGGATCAGCTCATTTCTGGAAACCCGGCAGGGGATGATGTTCATACCCGGACTGCCGATAAACTGGGCGATAAAGATATTAGCCGGGCGGGAGTACAGCTCATCCGGCGGGGCAACCTGCTGGAGGATGCCGTCCTTGAGCACGGCAACCCGCTGGCCCAGGGTCATAGCCTCCACCTGATCATGGGTGACATAGACCGTGGTCACACCGAGCTGCCGCTGAATCGTGGCGATCTCCGAGCGAATCTGCACCCGCAGTTTAGCATCCAGGTTGGAGAGCGGTTCATCCATAAGAAAGACCTGCGGCTCCCGCACCAAGGCCCGGCCCATAGCCACCCGTTGTCGCTGTCCGCCGGAAAGCTGCTTGGGTTTCTTGTCCAGCAGAGGGGTGATGTCCAGCTGCTCGGCCACGGTTTCCACCTGCTTCGTGATGTCCTGAGCAGGCATCTTCTGCATCCGCAAAGGGAAGGCCATATTGTTGCGCACGCTCATGTGTGGATACAGGGCGTAATTCTGGAAGACCATGGCGATATTGCGCTGCTGGGGCGGCAGATTATTCACCCGCCTGCCGTTGATCGATATCTCGCCGTCCGTGATTGATTCCAGCCCGGCAATCATGCGCAGCAGGGTGGACTTGCCGCAGCCTGACGGGCCGACAAAGACCATCAGCTCGCCGTCCTTGATCTCCAGATTGATATGATCCAGGATGTTCTGCTTTTTATCGTAGGATTTGATCAGTTCTTTGATTGCAACATCTGCCATAACGTATCCTGTGGGTTATCAGATTGGTATAAGTACAACAGGGCGAACGCCGTTCGCCCCTACGACGGCCCATATAAAGGGCAATATATTTTCTGCTGAATCCCTCAATGCGTTGAGCCTTGTTTATCCTTTGGTGCCAGTGGCTGCGATGCCTGCGACAAACCAGCGTTGAAAGAGGAGAAAAATGACCATGACCGGTGCCACCATCATCACGCCGAAGGCCATGATATCGCCCCATTGCAGGGGCGGCAGGGTCTGGAACTGGGCTACTGCCACGGGCAGAGGCCGGACCCGTTCGCCGCTGGTCACCATGAGCGGCCAGAGAAAGGTGCCCCACTGCATGAGAAAGGTGAGGATGGTGACGCTGGCAAAGGCGGGCTTGCTGTTAGGCAGGATCAGGGAAGTGAAAATGCGGAAGGTGCCTGCGCCGTCCACCCGTGCCGCCTCTTCAAACTCCTTGGGCAGGCCGATAAAAAAGGTGTAAAAGAGGTAGATGGAAAAGGCGTTGGCAACAAAGGGCAAAATCTGCACCAGATAGCTGTCCCGCCAGCCTAAGTAGCTCATCTGATAAAACATGGGCACGGCAATGGCCTCAAAGGGAATGATCATCAGGGCCAGGACCAGGCCGAACAGGGCCTTATGGCCGAACCAGTGCAGCCGGGCAAAAGCGTATCCGGCCAGGGAGTTAACGACCAGGCCCAGCAAAACCACGGACAGGGTGATGAACAGGGAGTTGAACAGGTAGCGGCCAAAGCTGACCCGGTTGAACACGTCCGCGTAGTTCTGCCAGCTCAGGTCGGCGGCAAAGAAGCGTCCGCTGGTCAGGCCGACCAGCACTTCGTTGTCCGGCTTAAAGCTGGAAAAGACCATGAACAGGATCGGCGCGGCATAGAGCAACGCGGCTGCGGAGATAAAGAGGGTGAGGAGTATTTTTCGCATGGTATTCGTTCGGGTTGATTGATTGTTTATGACGGATTTCTTTTTTACTGTACGATTACAGGAGAGTCACCCCCCGCCCCCGCCGCAGCATCCGCCACCTCCACCGGAACTGCCGCCCCCGAAGCCGCCTCCGCCAGCATAGCCGCTTCCGGTGTAACCGCTACTTCCTCCGCTGCCACCACCTCCTTTGCCACCAAAAATAAGAATAATTATAAAAACGATGATGGCAAGTATGATCCCGACAATCCAAGCGGACCTGTCGGTTTCCCAAGTGCTTTTCTTGCCGCTACTATAATGTTTCAATTCGGCAGCTTTTTTCTTCCAATAAGCAGAATTTTTTCGTGGTTGTTCTGGAAGTTGGAGCACCTCATGTGGAACAGCAACGCGTACCTCCAGCTCCGTTCCTGGCTCCATTGTGCCTTTTGCAACAAACTCAACCGTTCGTTCATCAATTTGTCGGGCCTCGGCAGGCACCCCGAAATTTTTAAAGCTGGTGATTTGTCCTGCCAAGGTATCCGGCAGGCGTACTGTTACCTTGCCGCTCTCAATCGGTGCGGATCGGTCTTTAAAGATAGCTTTGACGTACACCCAATCTTCTTCGCCGTGAATCTGGATGCCGCCTTTAACGCGATACTTCAGAACAAAGGTATGGCTCTCCGGCGGGTTCAGCTCATGCCGCCATTTGATCCACCGCTGCCCGTTTTTGATATTTGTACTGAACGGAAGTTTTTCGTCCCCTTCGTAAACTTCAATCTGATCAATGCCGTCCACCTTATCCAGCGGGATGTAGCGATATCGTTCGTTGGTGTGCGGCCCGGTGAAAACGTACTTCTGGGTCTCGGTGATAAGCATGTCGCCGTTTCCCTGCACATCAATCAGCACATTGATGAAGTCCCAGTAAAAGGGCGGGGATTTCGCCGATGCGGTTTGAGTATTCAGTAAAAATAATCCAAGTACGATTGCCTGGACATACACTGTAAGCAGTTGTCTGAGACACTTCATGGTTCCTCCTATGTTTTTGCTTTTCAAAAAGATGCGTTGATTCAGTTCGATGTTCGATAGACTCAGCCGCCACCACCGCCGCAACCAGCTTTCGGACATGCAAAACAACGAATCGGACGTTCCAAACGAGCTTCTGTATATACCAAACCTCTTCCAGGACGTTCCAGACGAGCTTCTGGATGTCCCAAATGAGATCGCGGATGTTCATAACGAGACTTTGTACATCCAAAACCTCGATTTGGACATCCGGGAAGAGATTATGGACGTTCACAACGAGACTTTGTACATCCCAAACCTTGACTCGGACATCCCACAAGAGCTTTTGCATGTTCGCAACGAGGTTTCATACGTCCAGGACCTCTATTTATACCTTGCACAGCAGGATGCACATGTCTGAATATAGACTTTCACCAACTTCTCCGCCTGGAGAAAGAAGAGCAATCCCGCCGTTTCCTTTCGCTGACCAGTGAAAGACCATGCGTAAGATCGTAAACACGAAGGCGGATAAGAGCGTGTGACAGATTTCATGTTGAGATATTCTTGCAGTAAATTCACATTTCAGCTAATCTTCAAAAAAATATCTGAGGGTAAAACAATGACTGACGTAACATAATTTATCCATAACTGCAAGCAGCAGCATCCTGATGAGTTCAGACATTTTGACAAAGAATACAAAACATTCAGACTTGGTGTCCTTCTGAAGCAGGCCCGCACTGAGGCCGGGCTGACCCAGGAAGAAGTTGCCCGGCAGCCCCGATGCCGCAAGCTCTGATCTTTTTACGGAGGTATGTTCTGTGAAACAAGTAGGATCGTTACGTTATGGCGTTATATTCAAGAAAGCTTTCAGTCACCCTGAGATTTTCACCTCCTTTGTCCGCGATGTGCTGGGCATTGAGCTGGAGATTTCCTCTGTTGAAACGGAGAAATCCTTCAGCCCGACTGTGGGGCCGATTGACTCCCGGTTCGACCTGTTTGCCGAGGATGTCAAAAACCGTGTTATTGTAGATATTCAGCATCAGCGTCTGAAAGACCATTACGATAAATTTCTCCATTACCTTTACCGTCGTGGTTCTGACCTCCGGCGACAGGCACAAGACCGATGTGGCGGTGATTGATTTTGATCCGCGCGACCGGGCAGGCCAGCCTCTGGGGGAAATTCTGCATAAAATTATCTACCTCTGTCCGAAATACGTTGCGGACGATACCCCGGAGCCGCTTCGCGAATGGCTTCTGGCGATTGACGATACCTTGGACGAAGAGGTTGACGAAACCCGGTACCGCCCTGAAATCAGCTCCATCTTTGATTACATAGAAAAAAGCTGTATCAGTCCGCGAGATGCCGCTGAAATGAAGGAGGAGGCAGCCCGCAAGGAAAAACTCAAGGAATTGGAGGATGAACTCAAAGCGGTCAAATCGAATCTCGACCTAGCCAAGATTGAAGAACGCAAAGCAATCGCCCGGACTATGCTGAACAACGGTCTCAGTATTGAACAGGTGGCAAACTGTACGCAGCTCAGTGTCGAACAGGTTACGGCACTGGACAAAGGGTGCAAGTGAGGAGTCGTTCACTATCTGGCTCATGGATGAAGTTCGACGGTCACGTCTCAGCCGCCCCCACCGCCGCAACATCCGCCTCCTCCTCCACCGGAACTGCCGCCGCCGAAGCCTCCGCCACCACCGACATAGCCACCAGTGTAGCCGCTGCCACTCCCCCCGCCTCCACTACTACCGGTTATGAAAAGGACGACAACACCTATCAGAAGTATTAAGAATAGCGGTCCTGGGCCTATAGTTTTAAACAGCAGCACCATACCCCATATCACAGCAGTTATAGCAGCTATAGCAGCCGCTATCGTTAAAATTCTTTTTACCTTTTTTTTCCGAGAGATTATTTTTTTGTATTGACTGTATTTAATGAATTGTCTCTCTATCTTCTTGATATCTTCTAACTCATTATGCATGCTGTTTCCTTCGAAGTTTATAGTCTGAACTGAAAGGGTATCTACCCCACCCTCCGCTCAGCCGCCACCACCGCCGCAGGCACCACCTCCTCCTCCACCGGAACCACCGCCGCCGAAACCACCTCCACTGGAAAAACCTCCACCTCCGTGATAACCACTGCTACCTCCTCCGCCTCCATTGCGTATAGATATAATTATGCCTACAGGAAGACCGATAAAAACCGCAAGCCCCACTCCGATTCGAAGCAATACCCCTAAAAATAACAATACATCCAATAAAGGCCCCTGCAAATAGTTAGCTCCTGATTCGGCTTCCAATATAAAAAAGATAGTCGTCAAGACTGCCGCTATCACAGCAACGATTAAAGCTATTTTAATGACTAACTTTCCAAAACGTTTTGAAACTGTTAGGAATTTTTCCGAAATCGTCTTTTCTTCCAACCCTTCTGTGAAATGAAGGATTAAAGGAATCCCCAATGCAGACAAAAAGATTCCAATAATTGCTAAAGTCATCAACATGCCTGCTCCGGCTACAACTCCCCATATCAACATGCCTAACGCCCGGATCGGATACCATAAAGGACTTGTCAGGTAAGTTGGATCGTCCTTGGCGACCATGAAGACTCCCATTGCCGTTACAGCACCTAGTATTCCCAATACTACCAATACTACTAATAAAAATCCTCCCACTTCTTTAGCGAAGCCTTTCGAGGAAGGGGTTGAGGGAATTGGATTATCCAAATTATCTAGTTCGTTTTTCAGACCTTGTGCCTTTTTAAGATATTCCAGCTCTCTGTTCATTTTGTTTCCCTTACAGTTAATTCCCCGAATTGAAAACAGATCACCCCACCCTCCGATCCTCCCGCACCAGCCGCCGCTGGAAAATGGTCAGGCAGAGGACAATGATGAAAAAGACCACGGTCATGGCCGAACCACGGGCAATCTGCTGGCGTTCAAAAGCAGCACGCACGGCCTCGAAGACCACAGTGGCGGTGGCATTGAGCGGGCCGCCCTTGGTCATGATCTGAACCTGATCAAAGAGGCGGAAGGAGAGGATGGTGGTTACCGAGACCACGAACAGGGTTGTGTTACGCAGGCAGGGAAAGGTGACATGCCAGAACTGCTGCCAAGAATTGGCCCCGTCCAGGCGGGCGGCCTCGTAGAGTTCTTCTGAAATATCCTGGAGTCCGGCAAGATAGACAATCATCTGAAACCCGGCTCCCTGCCAGATTGAGACCACCATAATCGCGGGCAGGGCAAGGAATTGGTTATGAAGGAAATCCTGCGGCTCCCAGATCCCGAAGGTCAGCAGCTCAAGCACGGAGTTGATCACTCCGTTCGGGCCGGGCGCGTAGAGGAGCATCCAGACCACGGAGATCAGGGCAAAGGGGAAGATTACCGGCAGAAAGAACAGGGTGCGGAACACCACCATGCCTGGGAGCTTGCGGTTCACCAGCAGGGCAAGGAGCAGGGCGCAGCCGGTCTGGGCTGGCACCACGACCACAGCGAAAATTAGGTTATTGAGCAATGCCCGGAGAAAAACAGGGTCTTGGATAATGCGGGCGTAATGCTGCAACCCGACAAAGGTGAGCGGCAGGGGCGAGGCCAGTTTCAGGTTGGTGAAGGAGAGGATCAGGGCCAGGAGAAAGGGCAGGCCGATAAAAAGGGCCAGACCGGTCAGGGCCGGGGCAGCCATGAGCCAGCCGACCCGGTTGTCGCTGCGAAACTTGTTGTTCATAATAGAAACCTCTGCTGTTTATACTCTCTGTGCTGTCAGGAACGGGGAACAGAACGGTAGCCTTCGCTGTCCGTAATATCCTGCTCAATAGCTGCGGCAGCCTGATGCAGGGCTTTCTGCACATCGGCTCCGTTGCGGATTTCATCAAAAGCCTGCTGAAAGACCGAGGTGATCACCTGATAGGCCGGGGTGCGCGGTCGCTCCACGCTGCTTTGACGGAGCTGGTCCACAAAAAGCCGGAGCGGGCCTCCTTCCTGGTACAAAGGCGAGCGGACAACGGCACTCCTGGTGGCAGGCACGGCCCCGTTGACCCCGGTCATGGCCAGGATATTTTCCGGGCGGAGCAGGAAGGCAAGAAATTGGGCTGCTGCTTTGGGATGACGGGCATCTGCGTTAATGCCCCATTGCCAGGAGCCTTGGCCGGTCTTTGAACCCTGCCCGAAATTCGGCAGGGGCAGGAGGACCAGCTTGTCGCCCAGTGCCTTTGCGTAGCGGGGATATTCCCAATGCCCGACCCAGGAAAGCGCGACCCGCTCTTCCACAAAGGCGGCATCATCCAGATTCGGATCAACATAGCCCTGCTGAAACCAATCCCGCAGGGTGGTCATGGCACTAACCGCCTCTTTTCCGGCCAATACCGGCTCTGCATGGAGATAATCCTGTCGGTCGATCAGATCACCACCGGCAGACTGAATAATCGGGGAAAAGGCATAGGTGAACCACTCGCCCCGGTAATTGGCCTTGAGATCCAGCACAGCCCCGTCCTGATCCTGAGCAGCCAGCTTGTTCAGCACCTGATTGAACTCCGCCTCTGTCCAGGCATCATCCACCGAGGCGGGAATACGGACACCTGCCGCCTTCAGCAGGGCTTTGTTGCCGTACATGCCCAGGCCGGAGTCAAACATCCCCACGGCAAAGAGCTGATCGTGCATGGTGCCCTGTTTGATGATGGACGGCAGGAGATCGGCCTGCACCGCCGCAGGCAGGAGATTATCCAGGGGCTGGAGCTGATTCTGCCAGACATAGCCGTACAGGAACGGCCCGTCAAATTCAATTACATCCGGCAGATCATGGGAAAGGGCGGCAGACTGGAGCTGGGAGTTGTACGAACCTTCCGGTAGCAGGGTGAGTTCAACGTGGACATCAGGAAATTCTTCGTTAAAACGTTGCACCTGATCCATGAGCACCTTGCGCTCGCCCTCCTGCCCGCTGTGCGCCCAGACCGTGATCAGTTGCTTGTTTGACTCTGCTTCGGGTGTGCAACCCAGAAGGGTGATGAATATGCAGCTCAGGAACAGGTGAACTGCATACAGGAAAAATGTTTTTTTTGTTTGCATAAGCATTACTCTTCAAAAATTTGGTCAAAAACTGTGGGCTTTTTTTCAAGATAGCGGACAGGCACCGAATCACCGACTTCTTTCCCCCAAGGTTCGTCTCGCGTTTCCCTGGCAGTAATTGATCGGGAACCGCCATCAAACTGATACACCATTACGTAAAGATCGCCATCTTCTTCAATATCTATAACCTCCGCACTGACAGTTTTGCCATGCTGTTCCAGTTCCTGTATGCGTTTTTCCAGGAGGTTCTTCCATATGAAGGCCGCTGAACCGAGAATAAGTCAGCAATTCCCGAACCCCTCTCAAAGTAACCGTTCAGACCCCTCTCATTTTTTTTACGCAGCAAGAGGCAGAGGAGGCACATCCAGCCCCTGGCGCCGAG
>JAABTP010000129.1 GCA_011389815.1 Desulfobulbaceae bacterium
GTGACCCTTAAACTATCGTGATCTTCTTTTTTTGTCCAATCTTTTTTTGTGTGGAATGAGGGGGGTGAACGGTTACACAATATTACGTTGTCTTAATCCGACATCCCCCCGGATTTTTCTGTAAAGGGAGTGGCTGTCAGGGTATCGTTCTTCTTCAGCAATAACTCGACCTGAGAGCGGGCCTCTTCCAATTTTTCATTGCAGAACTGGACCAGCTGGACCCCCTCATCAAATTTTTTCAGGCTGTTGTCCAACCCCAGGTCTCCCTGCTCCAACTCAGCAGTAATTCGGTCCAGTTTTGTCAGGGCATTTTCAAATGTTCTCTTGGCCATAGACGCTTAGGGATAAAAATCTCGGTTGCATCATATTCCAGCAGGAGTACAATGACTATCTCGTTTTCTTCAGAGAATTTTTTTTATTGTAAACCGGATGAAAAAGGCTTTCAATACCTGTTTTATGAATACCTCGCATTTAGATGCTTTTGCAGACTGGCTGAAAATCGAACGTGGTTACTCTTCGCACACAGTGGCGTGCTACTCACGCGATGTCAGCGAGTTTTTCCAAAGTATTAAGCAAAAGATACGCACAGAAGAAGTCACCAGGGAACATGTGAGCAGCTATATTTCCTCGCTCTATCTGATCAACACCGGCTCGTCAGTGGCCCGCAAGATGTCTGCCCTGCGCACCTTTTTCCGTTACTGCCTCAGACAGGGACACATCAACATTGATCCGCTGGCAGGTATAGCAGGCCCCAAACGCTCCCGCCATATCCCGACCTATCTCACAGTGGATGAAGTTTTCAGCCTGCTGGAAGAACCCAAGAAAAAAGACCGCTTCTTTTTACGGGACAAGGCCATTATGGAGTTGATCTACTCCACAGGCATACGGGTATCTGAAGCCGTTGCCATTAATCTCACAGATGCTGATCTTACTGCTGAATTGATCAAGATACGAGGAAAAGGGAAAAAGGAGCGCCTTATTCCCTTTGGCAGTACTGCTGGTGAGGCCCTGCAACAATGGCTGCCTGAACGCAATCGCCTGATTGCTGGTCGCATCACTCGTGGTGATGCACCAGAGCGGGAGGCCCTTTTTCTCAACAACCGAGGCACCCGGCTCACTGTGCGCAGCGTTGAACGGATGGTTGCCAACTACGGCCTGCGGGCAGGTATTGCTATCCGGGTCACGCCCCATGCCCTCCGACATTCCTTTGCCACCCATCTTCTGGAAATGGGCATGGACCTACGCATGGTTCAGGAGCTGCTCGGTCATGCCAGCCTGTCCACCACCCAACAATACACCCATCTCAATCTGGAGCACCTGACCAAGGTATATGATGATGCCCATCCCCAGGCTCAAAAAAAGGACGAGCAGGAATAATATTTTCTCTTGACATCCTTCGCCCTTCTCTTTATATTTCCTCAACCTTCCAAGCTACTGGGGGATGGTCTAAAGGCAAGACAGCGGACTCTGACTCCGCTTATCGGGGTTCGAATCCCTGTCCCCCAGCCATTTTTATTGTTTTTCTCATCTCGTTTTTCAACATTTTTACTCATGCAGAGTAAATTTGCCTGCCCGCACTGTCTTTGCTGATCTCATGGACAAAAACCCCTGCCTGCGCATCAATGGGTGTTGCCAGTTCAATAACTCTTCTGTGATGGGTGAAAAGAAGCACCTGGGTACTTGATGCCAACTCCGCAAGAACCTCCAGGCAGACCTGGGTACGGTTATCGTCAAAGCCAATGAGAATATCGTCCACTACAAAGGGCATGGGTTCTCCCTTGCGCAGATGCTGTTCAAGTGTGGCCAGGCGCAGGGCTAAATAAAGCTGATCTCGTGAACCTTCGCTCATGCCTTCGACAGCAACCTCTTGGTCATCAGGACGTACTCCCAACAATATGGGATTCCCTTTGTTATCCAATTCGTCGCGGAGCCCTGCATAGGAACCCAGGGTCAGTCTGGAAAACAATGTACCTGCTCTGGACAGAACCGGGGCCTGGTTTGTCTTGCGGTACTTTTCAATTTGCTGTTCAAGGATAAGTGCAGCAGCCTGGAAACGAAGGTATTGTTCTGCATTCGAGGCTATGCTGGCAAGGTGTTCTTCTGCCTCTTCCGATGCATTGGCAGCCAAGGCACTCCCATCCTTTGCGTTGATTTCATGTTGCAGCGTATGTTGGCTATCCCTTAAAGTATCCCGTTCGTCATGAAGCTCTTGCAACTCATTGGAGACCATTTCAAGTTCACTCTCAATTGCATCTGTATCCAATGCTTCTGACTCTTGTTCTAAATCTTCAACACGCAGGCCGTCGCCATTTCTATTGAGCTCCTGTTCGAGCATCTCCAACTTTCCTTGTAGCTCACGTTTATTTTTCGATTTTTCACTGGCGACCAATAATTCTTCATTGGTTTCGACCTTGGCCTGTACTCTTAAATCGGCCAACTGTTTCTCGGAATTTCGGATCGTGATATCGGTATTCTCGATTTCATCTTTAATTTCTTTGCATTGGGACTCTATTTCAGTCAGGCTTGCGCGGGCCTCGCGTGCCGAGTTCAGATCTTTATTTAAGTGAGAGGCGATCGTTGATGCCTCCAGTCCTTCTTTTTTAAACCCTATGCTATCCGCAAACTCAAATACCTTTTGCTCGAATTTTTTTTCAACCAGATCCATCCCGTATATCCGTCTGCGCAGCTCTTCGGATTTGTCATAGTTGTCAAAGAAAGACAGGAGGTTGTCAAAAGTTTCAGTGGCCTGCTCAGGATGAACATCTTCCTTGAACCCCAAGCCCTCTACGGCCTTGCTCCATTCCTTCGTCCAGCTTGAAAGGTCTATCCCGGCTGACTTCAACTCATCCTGTTGTCTCTTGAGACGAATTTTGGATTCTTTGAGCAAATGTTCATTCCGGTGTTGTTTTTCACGAATATCTTCCTCTTCCTTGACTCGCTGCTCACACAACGAAATCAGGGATTCAAGACTCATACCCTGAGTTTCTGCTGATGCATCGAATTTGAATATTTGCTCTGAAATAGCCTGTTTCAGTTGTTCGGATTCTTCGGTGAGATTTTTCTCATTTGTTGAGTAGTGGTTGGCGGTTTGGACTTTTTTAATAAGGTTTTCCACTCTGAGAAGCCATTGCTTCATCTCCCTCGGAGTACCGGCCTCTATATTCAACGGGTTCCAGATAGTTGACCACCTTGCTTGGAGATCATTTTGTGCTATTTTCAGGTTTTCGAGGGCTTTTAATAGATCATCAATTCGCAATCGGAGAGTTGCTATCTTTGATTCCAGCTCTGCCCGCTTAACGACCTGATCAGCATCCATCCGGAGGCGATCAGATATGCGGTCAGCAGACTTGACGTTCTTTTCGTATGCGGATGGCAAATCACCATCCTGTGCGTATGCAGCAAGCTCGTCTTCAGTAACTTCGTTTGCAGCAACATCGGTTTGTTCGATATATTTTCGTTTGATCAGCTGCCAGCCGAGAGTTCTTACATCCCGCGTTTTTTCCAAATCGGCAAGCGTCGGCACATCACTTTGCAGCAAAAGTGCCTTCAAGTCTTGTTCTGCTTGCCTTTTTTCCTCGTCAGTTTCCTGCTTTTTTCGAGCCGTATTTTTGAATTCTTCTGACAACGAGTCACTTTCTTTTTCAAACTGATCCAAGGTCTCAGGTACAGGCAGAGAGAGCGTCAATACGGAATCAAGCGAACCCGTGTACCTTCCCAGTCTTGTGAGTTCGTTATGGCATGCCTCATGTTCGTTAGCCGCCTGTTTTTGCGCTTCGGCGAGCCGTTGTTCCACATTGCCGGCTTTTCGAGCTACTGCAATCGCGGCTTTGAGCTCTTTCAGGTCAAGGTTGGATTGTGAAGTATTGTCTAATTCGTTTTGGAGCGATTTGCGTCCGTCCTCAATATCCCTAATGGAGGCCTCTGCCTGTTCCTTGTTCTGGACCAACAAGCTGTGTTTTCGGGCTAATCCTGAAAGCCATTTTTTATTATTGAGAAGAGGGCGCAAGTCGTCGGCTTGATCCAAACCAACATCCGGGCGAACAGTTTTGAGCAGGGTTTCTGCCTCGTTACGTAGCAATCGCCTTTTACCGTCCTGCTGCGGACGGTCTATGAGGGTTTTTTCGACGGCTCCGAGTTCCTTGTGAAGAGCCAAGATAGCTTCTTCGTTTTCAAGGAGGTCGTTTCTCACGTTTAATGCATTTGATTCATTTGTTAAACTCAGCAATTTTGCTTTTAATCGTTCTTTGGTCTCATTGGCCGATTGAAGATTGCTGCTCGCGGTTTTTCTCTTTTCCTCAAAATCTTCCGGCATCAGATCGACCTGACCCAGAGCTTCAATTTTTTCCACAACACTCCGATGCTCGGCCAAGGCCCCCTTTACGCGTTTGACCCGTTCCAAGCGACTTTTCGCCTTGTCTTTCGCTTTAATGTCTTGCTCGATTTTCTCAATGGCCGCTGTCATTTCTGAGAGTTCTTTTTGTAATTTTTTCCAGACAGAAACAGGCAAGGTTGCCTCTTTTATTCTCTTTTGGGCATCCTTATAGCCGGCTATTGCTTGGTTCAATACCGCCTTGGAACCACGCGGTTTGAAAATATTGTCCGCACTGTTTTGCATGTCAGTCAAAACTTCTCGTAAATTCGCCGTCCCGACTGCTGCACTGAAAAGAGCCTGACCAAGGTCACCGGACTGTTCCAGCAGTTCGCGGCCTCCTGCGATCAATCGTTCATGATCAATGCCCCAAAGCTTTGTAAAGAGGGTTTCGTCAATGTTTGCGGGAAGAAAGGGTATGAGAACAGTATCGTCCAATGCTTCGTTGGTACCGTATTTCAGCAAGGTGTTCTTGTTGCCCTTTTTTCTTGTAAACTCAATGCTTGTACCATCTGCAAGTCGCAACTGTCCCCCGATTCGCAGCTGTGCATTTGAATGCAGGAAATTGTCGTTAGTCCTGGCGGGGATACCGAACAGCCAAGCGATAAGGGATCGAAGCGAAGTGCTTTTACCTGCTTCGTTATCACCGTAGATGAGATGTAATCCAGGGTTACCCTCAGTGAGGTCTAAGGATTGCTCTGTAAATAGGCCGTAAGCAAGCAAATCAAGACGATCAATTCTCATTTCGCACCTCCTGCTGAAAGTAACCTGCTGATCAACATACGTTTTGCTTCTTCAATGATTCGAGGGACAGTTTGCTCGTCATCCAGATTTACAAGAGAGCTATCGCTAAATGCCTCGGCTGGTACCTTTTGTCTGAGTTCCGCGATCTTGTTGTACAATCCGTCAATATCGTCCGTCCCCTTGGTGATATTCAGAATTTCTTTCAGCAATCTCCCCATAGCGTTGTCATCTGCCAACGTTGATTCCAAATCAAGTTTACCGGTGGTTGCATTCTCTACTCGCTCTATCCACAAATCTTCCCCGGCGGTTTCGGCACCCAGGGCCTTTATTTCCTGCTCAATTCTATAAGGGTCAGCCGCAAGTTCATCCGCAATCCTGGTGGCCCCTTGCAGGCGTATCCGCATAGCGAGCGGTCTGTCTTCAGCCATGGCCCGTTCGTGTTCAATACTTTGTCGAACACGCTCTACAACCTTGCGTTTTTCATCGACGTCCGTCAGATCAATATCGCACAAAGACCACCTCAGTACATCCAAAGGTATCTTTTCTATTTCAGCAACAATACCGTCATCCACAGAGACAAGGACACAGCCCTTTGCACCGGCTTCACGAATATGACGGCCCTGGATGCAGCCGGGAAAGATAATATGCGGTTCTTTTTCGACGATTTCCAGTTTGTGTATGTGCCCCAAAGCCCAGTATTGGTAGCCCTTGGAACGAAGATCATCCAATGAGCACGGTGCATAAGGAGCATGGCCTTCACGACCGCCAAGGCTTGTATGCAAGAGCCCGACATTGAAAAATCCCTTTTCCGCAGGGCAAAAATCCGCAGCCAGATTTTCGTCAACATGTTGGGTCGGAAAGCTGCGTCCGTGAATCGCTACACCAAGGTTGTCTAATTTAACCGTTTCAACTTTCCTTGGAGAAAACATTGTCATGTTCGAGGGGCTGTCTAAGGATTTTGTCATTCGATTTGCTGCGTCATGATTGCCAGACACCGCAAATACCTGGATGTTATGCTGCCCTAATCGTCCCATCTGTTTGCTGAGAAATATGCCTGTGCTGTAATCTTTCCAGTCACCGTCATACAGATCACCGGCCAACAAGACAAAGTCCACTTTTTCCTCTATTGCGAGGTCCACCAAGTTCTCAAACGCACGCCTACAGGCATCTCGTATGGATTCAGCCGGAGCAGACTCGTATCGGGATAAACCGCGTAACGGACTATCTAAATGAAGATCAGCTGCATGAATGAATTTGAACATATTTATTACACCTCAAATTCGATGGGCTCTTGTTGACCTTGTGCCCTGATGCGCTTAAAGCCCCCTCGACCACGAGAGTCACACGCTTCTTCAACGCCTGATTTCAAGGCATCTGCCAGGAAACCAAAGGCATCAAAGAGGGTGCTTTTCCCGACACCATTTTTCCCGATAACCGCAGTCATGGGCGTGAGAGGCTTGACTTTTTGCTTATTCCACAATCGCCCAAGAGTAACGTCCTTCAACGACCTGAAATTTTTGATTCTGAATCCTTCTATGTTGGCCATAATGTTTTCTCACACAGGAGAAGCGGAAGTTTTTTTTCATCCAAGTGCATTCACGTTGTTCTTTGGGTTTTCTAGCACCAAACATCTTCAACTGAGGGATCATCATAGCGGTCCAAGGTTTCCAGCCACTCCGGCATCTCTTCTTTGATTTCTTGTTTCAGTTCTGTCAGCTCTTCTTTCTCTATCAAGCCTTTCTCATGCATAAAGGTGTAAAACTTTTTCAGGCTTGTTGCGTTGCTCTTGATGCTTGATTTGCTTGCCCACATTGCCTTTTTTATAAACCAATAGCCAAGAAACATACCGACATCGCCAGCACCATCTTTTGCTTCAATTGCATCCTCGTACAGCAGATATTCATTGAGGTAAAAGTCAACGTTTTCAAGATGCTTCTTTATCGTTTTTTCCGAGAGACCAGCTGCTTTGAGCCATGCCTCAAATTCATTTAATAGGCCTTTGTTCGCTTTTTTGATCTTTTTGCAATCTTGTTCCCATTTTTCGTAGTCGTCCATTTTAATGCTCCGTTGTTTGAGGGTTTGTCGGTATCTAACAACCTGCATCAGTACTTTCATGCCGTCGCCTGAATTGACCTGTTCCACACATGTTGTTACAATACCGAATATTGGTACTTATTCAAGATTAAGGTGGAAAATTTATGGCTAAAAATACAAGTGTTACTCTTGGCTCCCATTTTGACAATTTTATTACTGGTTGTGTGGAAAATGGAAGATACGGCTCTGCCAGTGAGGTTATCAGGGCCGGGCTGCGTTTACTTGAAACCACTGAGACTCAGCTTGAAACACTCCGCACTCTGCTTGCTCAGGGTGAAGAAAGCGGGTTTGGGTAGTGGGCTCGAACTACTTCAACTGAGCGTTTTAGGAGCCTGGAATTCCTTTTTTCGTCCACCGGGTATTCTTATTTTTGCATCATCAGTATGTCCTCAAGGCCTAACGGAGCAGACAATACGCCCATAGCGACAGCAGGGACTTCTCCCGTTGTCCAGTGCTTTCGAACAAAATTATGGATTACCCAATACACATCAAGGGTGCGCTGAAGCCCTAGAACTGTCTTGGCATACGTGTTTGTACGCCGTCTAAACGCGCTGTTGCGCCTGCGCATCGCCGCATTGTTCGCTTCGACATGATTCGCATGGATATTCGACTCGTCCAGCTCCTGATCTGTTTCGGGATGCTCTCTGAGAGGTGCCTGATACTTCTTCCGCTTCGGGCCACGTTTATGTTTCTGATCACCCTTATTTTTTACGCGTAGTTTTAACCCCTTAGGCAGCGTTTTCGGCGGGCGACCGGGCTTGCCGTTTCGTAACGCTTCAGCACAGAACGCGAAGAGGGTATTACCGTAACGACGCTCTCCGTCCGAGAAGAACGACAGATCTCCGGTCTGCGATATATATTCACAAACGGTCGACATGACTGATTCGAACAAGGCGGCATCTTTGGCTCCGCATCGTTGGTCAACAATGAACCGGCTGCTTCGCTCCATGATAACGGCTGTCCATCCTTCCGAGGCATGTGCATCGGTACGCCTGCCGACAACGGTGTAGAGTTCATCGCCCTCGAAGACAAGCGAAACAAACTCGTGACAGAAGCTGTAGAGCATCAATGTTTCTTTCTGATCGCCAAACAGCCGTTCCCATGTCGATACCGTATTTTTATGCATTCCGAGGACGCGACCGGTCGCACGAAGCCCCATGCCTTCACTGCGTATTTTCAGTACCGACGCAACCTTGCTGATCGGTGACTTGATATCCTGCATGGGCGTACCGGCCGTCTCGGAAAAAACGTTGTCGCATTCATCGCATTTGAGCAGGATGCGTTCGCCGTTATGGACCGTATTGTATTTTTTGAAAGGGTCATTTTTTAATGACTGACATTCGGGACAATGGAGTTCGGTGAGTGTTTTCATGCCCTGAAATTAACACATCAGCGTCCTAAAGAAAACCATTTGCAGCAGTTGGAGCCCAGTGCCATCTCTTTCTTACGTGCTATAAACTCCTCGCTAGCGAAGTAGCGTTCTTTCTTAAAGTGTAGGATGATACTGGGTATAAATAGGCAGAAAACAGCCGGTAAGGTTATATACCAATACTCGATAAGAGCAACGATGCCCACTACAATCAAAAGATATTGCATTTGTACTTCCTTTAAAGAACATTTTACTGAACCGGGCTTTTAATTTCCCATACGCATTGTTCAAATCCTAGTAAACCAATATAACGTGGAGTTCAGCGAGAGCCGGGCTGTTTCGGCTTCCGCTGGAACGTTTTGTTAGCGAAAATTTTTATTTTTTTAGTTAAAATATCATATGTCTTTATTGGTTCTTCAAAGCATGGCTTGGTAATATGATTTAGTTTTTCTTGGATTTTTGAGAGTTTTATTCTTATCTCATCCTCTTGATTCATATAATCCCAGAACACACCTTCATGTTTATTCATTTCTTCCAGATGTTTTTTGAATTCATCTTCTGACATAGGGACACGACCCTGTCTCGGCCAATAGTGTGTTGCTAGCATTCTTGCAGCAACAAATATTTTGTTTATGGCTTCTTCTGTTTCCTGAAATATTTCTTCAACCTCTGGACCGAAAGAAGCCATGAAACGGTATTTTAACGTATTGAATTTAATGAAGTTATCTTTTCTTTTATTGTACCTTTCAAAAACAACGAAGCCCCGATCTAATAATTCACTTTCTTCAGGTCTTTCTGAAGGAGATTTTTCTCTTGTCTTTCCCTCTTCAGTATTTGAAAATGGGTTTCTAATATATGCAATGTCGTCTTTGAGCTGAAAAAAGGCCTCTAATACTTCTTCAGCTAATTCAATTCTTCGTTTTCCTATAAATTCGCGTTTCCAAGCACCTACACCAGAAATGATTGCCCAACATGCTGAGATTATCGCGACTGCTTGACTTATAGTTGTTAGTGTTTCCATATTTTTATATTGCTAACGCCAGCCATAACCGGCAGTAAAAAGCGGAGCGCAGCGTAGCTTTTTACTGTCCGAGTTTATGGCCTTGTTGGGCTGGCGTTTTCGGCGCTCGCTACCAAATTGGGATGAATTGACGTAACTCTTTTTCCGAGTTTCATAATCTTTTTCTCAAAAACATTAAAACTAATGATAGCTGCGGCAATTGTTAACACAACTACAACAGCAAATAGTAATGCGGAGTTTTCCAAGCCAACTTTACGTAAAGCGTAACCGGCATACAGATTTACGACTGGGTGAAGCAAATAGACACCATATAAGGGTGTTGAAAAGTACCCCAGCATAGAGCAATTTCAGTTGTCCGAGATGCCCAATAAGCATTTTTTTTCGTTT
>JAABTP010000130.1 GCA_011389815.1 Desulfobulbaceae bacterium
TGGCTAAATTAATTTTCTGAATTCTCAATAAATACAACTCGTTCATAAAGGCCAAGCCTTAAAGTCGTGCCATTAGCCCATAAAGTCAATTCCTGACCCTTTTTCTGCGGGAATCATCCGGGAAATGGCGCGTAGGGTAGTGCTCTTACCTGCCCCGTTGGCCCCGATGATGGTAACGATTTCACCCTGGTCCACAGCAAAGCTGATTCCGTGCAGGGCCCGGATATTGCCGTAGGCAACCGAGAGATTTTCAACGACAAGCTGCATTAATGAATATCCTCCGTGCCCAGATAGGCCTCAATGACTTTAGGATCGTTCTGAATAATTTCCGGTGCTCCCTGGGCGATGACCTCACCAAAAACCAGGACCTGAATAGCGTCGCAGAGTTCCATAACAAATTTCATCCGATGCTCAATCAGGAAGATAGCCACCCCGAATTCCCGGTGGACCTGACGGATAATAGCAATCATCCTGACTAATTCATCCGGTGTCATACCAGCTGTGGGTTCATCCAGAAAGAGAATCTTGGGATTGGTGGCCATGGCCCGGGCCATTTCCACCCGACGTTGGGCTCCATAGGGCAGGTTGCCCACGATCTGGTCGGCAAAGCGGCTGATGTCAAAGGTCTCCATGAGGCGATAGCAATGCTCCGTAACCTTTTGTTCCTGCTGGCGATATTTCCGAGTGGCAAAAAAAGCATCAAACAGGCCGTAGCTGAGTTGGGAGTAATGGGCCAGTCGGATATGATCCAGTACGTTCATGTGTCGCCAAAGCAGCAGGTTCTGAAAGGTCCTGCCAATGCCCATTGAGGCGATGCAATGGGGTTCCTTGCCCCGGATATTTTTGCCTGCAAAGGTCAGAGTCCCCTTGGTGGGCGTATGCACCCCGGTGATCAGGTTGAATGTCGTGGTCTTGCCAGCGCCGTTGGGGCCGATCAGGCCGTGGATCTGGCCTGGCTCAATCTGGAGGCTGAAATCATGGACAGCACGCAGTCCCCCAAAATAATGGGTCATGTTTTTTACTTCAAGCAGAGAGGGCATTCCCTGTCTCCTTCAGATTGATAAGGTTATAGAGGTGTAGCGGATGCATATTAACTGCCCACCAGCCAGATCAGGCCTTGGAGGGCCAGAAGGGCATAGATCCCGGCCATCACATCGTCGAGCATGATACCCAAACCGCCGTGAATATGTTGATCAAGCCAGCTTGCTGGAAAGGGTTTAAGGATGTCGAAAAAACGAAACAGGGCAAAGCCTGCAAGGGCAGTCAAGGGATGCCAGGGCACCAGGGCCAGGGTAATCAGCTGGCCAAGGATCTCATCAATGACCACTAAGCCGGGATCACCCTGGTCCACGATTTTTTCCGCAGCCCCGGCAGCAGCCGTACCAATCAGAAGGATGGCTGCCAGCATAATTGCATAGGTCGTGGGGTCCAGCCTGTGTAATCCAAGGAGCCAGAGAAAAACGCCGACTAATGATCCCCAGGTTCCTGGAGCCTTGGGCAGGTAACCACTGTAAGCACCAGTAGCTATGAACAGAAAGAGTTTATCCATAATTATTCGGGAGTATCGGGATGTTGTTGTGTACGTTGTGCAATTGCAGTGTACATTGTTTGAAGAGGGATATTATGGTGTTCTGCCAGCTTGACGCAATCCTCATATTCCGGGGTAATCCTTATCCCCCTTGAGCTACGTACCTTTTTTGCCCGTACTGTCCCCCAGGGGGTTGTCAGCTCAATGATGGTTCTGGGCAGGGTCATTCGTTGAACCGTGTGAAAACGGAGGCCAATGGCAGAGGTCTCGCTGAGGATGATATTTTTGAGATGCATCGCATGGGCCGGATCAGCAAGGAGGCAAAGGAGAAAACCAGGCCGTCCTTTTTTCATCTGCATAGGGGTCAGGCTGATATCTAAGGCTCCTTCCTCCATCAGTTTGGCCGCAACATGGGGCCAGAGTTCCGGGTTCCAGTCGTCCAGATGGGTCTCAATGACTTCCACCTGCTGAGCCTCCTCAGCAACCTGTTTACGTCCCATCATCAGGCGCAAGAGGTTAGGTCGCCCATCCTGGCGTTGCATGCTGCCTGCACCGTAACCGGTTTGTTCCAGGGTCATGGGCGGCATGGGACCGAAAGATTTACTCAGCTCAGCAACTAATGCCGCACCTGTCGGGGTGACTAACTCTTGTTGCAGCTTCACTCCATAGACTGGAAAACCTTTGAGAAGCTCGCAGACTGCCGGGGCAGGCAAGGGGATATCTCCGTGTTGGCAATGGACCCAACCACCATGGGGTAGAGGGAGTGGTGAACAGATCACCTCCTCTATACCAAGCAGGTCAAGACCGGCAACCACCCCCACAATATCAATGATGGCATCCAGTGCCCCAACTTCGTGAAAATGAATCTTTTCAGGGGTGGTTCCGTGGACATGGGCCTCAGCCTCAGCCAGACGGGTGAAGACAGCAAGGGATCGCTCTCTAATAAGAGGATCCAACTCTGATTGCTCCAGGATTGTGCGGATGTCAGAAAGATGGCGATGCCCTCCGGTCTCATCTACCTCAACCTGAACCAAGGTGGCCTGCAAACCAGATGCGGAGCAAAGGGAAGAGGTTAATTTCCAGCCTGGAAGTTTCAGCTGATTAAGGGGGGCCAGGAGGGTTTCCTGCGATAACCCGGCATTGAGCAAGGCACCAAGAAACATGTTGCCGCTGATCCCGGAAAAGCAATCCAGAAAGCAGATTTTCCTGCGTAAAGACGACATGAGCAGGTCGGGTAAAAGTTTCAGGTAAACTGTTCGCCAACAGGCAGTTGCATCCCGCAGATACAGGCCTGGACACACATCCTTTTTTTGCCCTCTGGCTGGATTTCCCGGACCAGGAGATAATCCTGACCAGTGGCTACAAGCACGCCGTTTTTGTCAGCCCGACACAGGGTTCCTGGTTTTTCCGTGACCTCACCTGGAATAACCTGGGGTTTGAAGAAACGGAAGCGCCGTTTGTCAATAAAACTATAGGCAGAGGGCCAGGGATCAAGACCCCGGATCAGGCAATGCAGTTCCTGTGCTGATTGACTCCAGTCCAACTGGCCCATCTCTTTTTTCAACATAGGAGCGGAACAGGACAAGCTGTCATCCTGTCGGATGGGACTGAGACTGCCTTGCTTGATCCTCGACAAGGCCTCGAACAGGGCCTGGCCGCCCAGGTCAGCCAGTTTTCTAAAAAGGGTACCGCTGGTATCGTCCTCTGTAATCGGCATGGTGATTGGCAACAGGATGTCTCCGGTATCCACGCCATTGTCCATCTGCATAATGGTGACCCCTGTCTCGCTTTCGCCGTTGATGAGAGCCCATTGGATTGGTGCGGCCCCCCGGTACTTGGGCAGGAGTGAGCCGTGGACATTAATGGTGCCCAAACGGGGGAGATTGAGCAGACGGCCAGGCAGGATCCTGCCATAGGCAGTGACTACGATCAGGTCTGGCTGGAGGTCGCTGACTGTTCCCATGAATGCATCATCACAGATACAGGTCGGTTGGAAGACCGGGATCTCTGCCTCTTCCACCAGGACTTTTACAGGTGGCGGACAGAGCTTTTTCCCCCGTCCCTGCCTGCGATCCGGCTGACAAACCACTGCAACGACCTGGTCTGGGCAGTCAAGCAGGGCCTGAAGACTGGGCACGGCAAATTCAGGGGTACCCATGAAGATTATACGCAGAGCATCACTCATTCTTTACCCTTCCTCTTGTTTTTTAATATTTTTTTCAGCTTTTTCTTATACAGGCTCCGTTTCAGACTGCTTATCCGGTCAATGAATAATGTCCCATGCAGGTGGTCAACCTCGTGCTGGATGATGCGGGCAAAGTGGTCTTGGGCTATGAAATCCAGCTCGTTTCCCTCAACATCCTGGGCGGTGACCCTGATTTTCTGGAAACGATCCACTTTGGCACTGTATTCCACAACACTTAAACACCCTTCCTGGTCTGGAATTTGGCCTTCACCTTCAGAAATCACTGGGTTGATGATAACAATGTTTTGGACTTTGCTTTCTTCGCCTTCATGGTTTGAGATGTCAATAACCACGATTTGCCGGGCAATGCCGATTTGGTTTCCGGCCAGCCCCACGCCTTGGGCATGGTACATGGTTTCGATCATATCATCGGCCAATTCCTGGAGTTTGTCGTCAAATGTTTCTATTTTTACTGCTTTTTCCCGGAGAACCGGAGCAGGGTAGGTTACTATTTCTCTGATAGCCATTTTTTGTATGTCAGACGTGAACGTGAAAAAATATATGCATTCCTTTTCCGTATGCTGATAACTAATAATTTTTGTGCCTGATGTAAAGGAGAAAGGCAACTTCAGCTGCATAGAAAAAACACTGGTCTTCCTTGTGTTCGCCTGCCATCTTGTGTACTCTTGAAAACAATTTCAGATTCATAACAGGAGAACAAAGGGTGAAAAAAGAAGATTTACAAGATGGGCTGGCATTGCTCAAGCAGCCGGTTTTGCCGTTGGTTTCTATGGTCCAGTTTATGTATCAGCTTAGCGGGCCAGGGGCAAAGGTTGAAGATATTATTGCTGGGATGACCGAGCCGATTGAGACGGCCTATACCGTCTATCCAGCCCCGGATAAAGCAATACGTCCCTATCTTAAGCAATTACAGGTGCTGGAAAAACTGCAAGAGAACGAATTGCCGGAAGAGGTCGTGGATACAGCTGGTCAGCCCGTGGATGCAGTGACTGCCTGCACCGCTTTGATCAATCAACGTATTATGGAAGCAGAATTGGAAACAATTAATTCTCTGCTTTGTGCGCCCTGCCATTGTCAACTTTGTTGTGTTGGCCCGGAACAGGACATGGAACAGGCATTTTTTGAGATTCCTTTGCAGGCAGAAGAAACCGGGCTTTTTGCCCTTCAAGCCCGGCATGATACCCCTGATACCCGGTGTCATGCAGCACTGAACGAATCCTGCCTGTTGATTGACGGGCACCCTTTTTATCAGGCTGTTCAACAAGCTGGTAGCCCTGAACTTTTTCACTGGCACAACGGCTGGAGTATGATTCTGCCTAAAAATTCATCCTGTCCAGCCCTTGAGCAAAGCGGACGTTGCAGTGTGTACAGTCAGCGCCCCCAGGTCTGTCGTCGTCCACAGATCTTTAGTTATATTCTTGAACCCTTGGAACAGGGGAGGCGATATATGCTGAGAAACTCTCTGCTTGCAGTAAGCGACTGTCCTTATGTACAATTTGCCAAAGAGGAAATCAATGCCTATGCCGCAGCCTGTGAGCTTGAATTGCTTGTAAAAGCCAATAAAGGTTGAGGTGGCAAGGTTAAAGAATCTCCTCCTGATGGTCTCCAGCTTCTTCATGGATTGCTTGCTCATCTTTATGATAGCGATATCTTATAATCCCTTGTAAAAGATAGAAATTGGCAAGATAAAAAGGGAGATAAAATAACATGCCCCAAAGAAAGGCCGGGCGCAGGCTCTGGCCCACGAACAAGGCAATCAGGCCACTGATACCACCCCAGAAAAAAAGGCCTTTGATGACACTTGGGTATTTGCTGGAAATGGTGTACCAGAGATCAATAATTCGGTAAAAGGCAGCTACAACCTGGACAGCGACGCACATCCCGAGAAGAAATACGAGAATTTTTCCGAGTATCATCATGAAGTACCTCTCTGTTGTCTGAAGATCATTCCTTAAAGATTATTTTATTGGTAATGTAGCTGCCTGGGGTCAGGTTGTGATGAGGCTATTTTTGCGGGAAGGAGCACTTCCAGCCGCAGGGGTCGCCTGCCGGGTTGCCATATCCTCTACAGCCAGTACATTGATAGTCTTCAGTAACAATCCTTCCGTCAGACCATTCCTGGGTGCAGCGAACAATGCCAGGGGCCTGACAGCGGTCATAGGAACGGACAACATGGCCCTGTGGCACAGGAGGTTGGGGATCTGGATTTGGGACCACATTAGGGATATTATCATCCACTACATCACAGTAGGCATCTCTATAAGATTGGGGGTCTTGAAATCGTAGCTCTCGTAATCTTTTGTTACAGCGCCTGCTGGCTGAGCTACAGTTTCTTCCGTCATAGCTGGCAAGGATTTGTCCGTTCCCTCCATTGATGAGGTCAGCTCGACAGTTTTGGGCCAATGCTCCGCTACTGCTGAGTACGCTTGAGCATACGAAGACAATACCTAATGCCAAGAGTTTGAATTTCATACCTGTTCTCCTGTGGGTTGAGTTTTTTTTTTCGGCTCTGGAGCCTAAAGTACATTCTCTACCTTTGCAATGTAATGGAAAACAGCAGAGAATGCATCTTTTATTCCTTACCCTTCCTTAACTCCAGTGAGTTAGTGGGTTAGGCTGCTTTGTTTGCCTGGGTGATCTTGTCTCCGGCCATATCATCTTGAAAAACCTCAGTGCCTTTTTTCATGGCACAGAAATCACCGCACATGGTGCAGGTGTCGCTTTTTTCCGGCATTTTGGCTTGCCGAAGTTCTTTGGCTATTTCCGGGAAGAGCAGGTACTGCTCCAGATCTGTCCAGCGCATA
Organism: Desulfobulbaceae bacterium; assembly: GCA_011389815.1. GTDB lineage: Bacteria > Desulfobacterota > Desulfobulbia > Desulfobulbales > Desulfobulbaceae > Electrothrix. The sequence goes on from JAABTP010000130.1 coordinate 6,539, forward strand.
TCCCGTCGGGCCATTGCAGCGGCTTTTTCGTTGTCCCGACGATCAGGGTATTTGGCAACATCTCCGATCCGCACTGCTAAACGGGTAGCCCGAACCCCTTCCCGGACATCGTTTTCATCAGGCAGGGCAAGGTGTTCTGCCGGGGTGATATAGCAGACCAGGTCTGCACCGTGGCGGGAGGAATTGGCTGCACCAATAGCAGCAGTAATATGATCATAACCTGCGCCACTGTCCAGCGGCAGAGGGCCAAGCACATAATAGGGGGCATTGCCACTCATCCGTTTTTCCAGCATGATATTGCCAGCAATCTCATCCAAGGGGACGTGTCCTGGTCCTTCCACCATCATCTGACAGCCCATGTCCCGGCCTAATTCAGCCAGTTCACAGTTGATGATCATCTCCGCCATTTGGGCCCGATCATGACTGTCATGAATGGCTCCGGCCCGGATGCCATTACCCAGAGAAAGGATGGCATCATATTTTTTCATCAGCCCACAGACCCGATCAAACTGTTCATAGAGCGGATTTTCTTTGCCATTGATATCCATCCAGGCCACCATAAAGGTGCCACCCTTGGACACCAGCCCTCCGTAACGATAACCCTGTTTGCGCAACCGTTCAATGCTATACTGGTTAATTCCACAGTGGATCGCCATGAAGCTGATACCATCAGCCAGTTGCTTTTCAATCAGGTCAAAGAGGTATTCCGGATCGAGTTTCCCAGGGTTGGCGTACTTGGCTGTGGTTTCCTTAAATGCCTGGTACAAAGGGACGGTGCCCACAGGCAGGTTGGTAGCTGCCAGAACTGCCTGCCGGATGGCATCAAAATCCCCATCAGCTGAAAGCTCCATCAGAGTATCTGCGCCTTCCTGTTCTGCAATCTTTGCCTTGCGTACTTCCATGGCAAGATCACAGATATCCGAGGAGGTGCCGATGGAGGCGTTGACCTTGGTACGGAGTCCTGTGCCGATACCCACGACTTTTTGTTGGGGCCGCAGGGGATGGTTGGTAATAACTATTTCTCCGGCTGCGACCCGGCTTCGGATAAGCTCCGGGGCAAGCCCTTCGTTCTGGGCAACGATGTTGATATGCTTGGTTATTTTTCCGGTTCGGGCCAGTTCTAATTGGGTGAGTTGGGTTTGCATGATGTTACCTCATTATCTGCTTGCCCTGCCGGAATAAAAAAAGGGCACCGGCAGAGCAATTGCTCTTCCGGAACCCTTTACCATCGCGTTCCATAGTTATAGAATATTCAGTTCGTCTTCTGGCTTCCCCTGCCCTGCAACAGCCTTCCCGCTTCTATTCAGAAACAGTGACTATGAAATGTGCAGGATCTCTTCAGGGGTTACAGCATTGGGTATGCCACGGATTCGCACCGTGTTCCGTTAACTGAAGATTATGTATGTTGTTTGCGGGCTACTATAAACACCTTTTGAAGTGTTGGCAAGCGTGGCGGGCAGGCATGCGAAGATCAGGAATGTTTTCCTGCATTGGATTGAGGGAAGGAGTTCCCGGAAGATAAGCGGGTGCAGAGGGAGAAAATGGTGTTGCAGTGCTACAGAGCCATTTTTTCCTGCTTCAGAACCTCTTTCTCCTGCTTCAGGGTGACTTTCTCCCGCTACAGAACCATTTTTTCCCACAGCAGAATGACTTTTTCCTGCTTCAGGGTGATTTCTGCCGCTTCGGGAAGGGTTTCTCCTGTTGCAGCGAGGGATTCTCCTCTTGCAGAGCGGGTTCTTCCTGTGCAATTCGTTATCCGCTTTCGTTGCACTCAAGCAGATCTACTCTACTAACGATTTTTCTTGCCGATACCTGGAGCATGATGTCCAATATTTTCAGGGGTTAAATTTCCTGCTTTTTCTCCTAGCAAGAGCTTTCTCACAGAGACTACGGTCGTTAATTCATTTTCCCGTTCACTTGGACTGGTGATTGCTTTCACCATTTCTCTGTAAATATCTACGGGAAGCCACATGGCAAGTTCCCATGACATTTGGTTTGCTTTTCTGAAATCAGAACCGGGAGAGTCTTCCTTCAAGCTTCTTGCAAGTGCCAGATACTCAGCAACTCTGACAGCTTGTTCGCGTGCCTTTACTTCCCATTTCAATTTTTCAAGGAAAACGGAGTGCTCTTTTTGAAGTGTTGTCTTGAGCCTTTCGCTAATACAAAGTGATGCAAGATATTGAAGTGCTCCAAAAAGGATCAATCCTAAAGTCAAACCCGGTAACCCAAGTGTGAATTCCATCTTTTCTCCTGCTATAAATCTTAATAAATGGAAACGCCACCCTGTTGGTAGCTGTAGATTCCGTAGCCTTTTGGCTCGATAATACGACAAAAACAGGTTCTCGTCACGACAACAAAAAGCAACTGCAAACCCACATGTTCCCGCCCCGTTCACCCAGCCCGCAACTTCTTCTCCGCCTCCACAATCAAAAAACCGATAACCCCGGCCAGCATAATCCAGACCCAGGAGCCAATACCGATGGCCGTGCTGTGGAAGAGCTGCTGCATAATCGGGACATAGGTATAGACCATCTGAATGAGCAGCATAGCCGAGACCCCGGCAAACACCCAGAGATTTGTGAATAATCCGAGCTGGAAGATGCTCTTGGTCAGGGACCGGCAGTTGAAGAGATAGAACAGCTCTATCATAATAAAGACATTGACCGCAACTGTTCGTGCCGTATCAAGGGAAGCCCCTTGTGCCAACTCCCATTGAAACAGGCCAAAGGCACCGATCAATAACAAGGTGCCCACAAGAAAATTCTGATGATCAGCTCGCTGGTCAGGATTGGGGTGTCAGGATCACGGGGCTTGCGCAGCATAATGCCCGGCTCCTTGGGTTCAAAGGCCAGCATCAGGCCCAGGAGAAACCGGGTGTAGTCATGTTGGTCCAGAGGATCTGCACCGGCAGGATGGGCAAGGTAAGGCCGAAAAAGATGGCCGCCAGAATAAAAATTATTCCGGGTATCCTGCCAAAGATCCTTACGTATGTAGTTGAAGGAAAGCACAATACTGCACTGCTTTCCAACGAAGATAACAGAAATACAGCATTCGATTATGTATCAGGAACGTTACAATAACCCTGCCCGGACGGTCACCAACTTTTCCGTTCGGGCACGGCACACAAACAGCACCTTTTCAAACAGCTATCTCCGAGCTTTTTTCCATCCGTCCTTCATAACTATAAAATTCCGTTTCACCTTTTTCAGGGACAATCCAGACCTCACGCGCCCCTTTTGCCAGATAGAGTTCTATTTTCTCCTCCATCTCACCTTTTGAATTGGAGGGAGACACTATCTCAACGCATATTTCCAATACCATCGCCATTAAAGCACCTCTTCTGGCGTATTAACTCGCCCAAGAACGGCTACTTGATTAGCGATGGATTG
>JAABTP010000131.1 GCA_011389815.1 Desulfobulbaceae bacterium
TCGCCCCCTTCACGGGGGCGTGGATTGAAACCATGAAAAAGGCAGCAGAGAACTATGGTCATTAAGTCGCCCCCTTCACGGGGGCGTGGATTGAAACAAGCACGCCGATTGGAGACGGCCCGTATTTCAACGAGGTCGCCCCCTTCACGGGGGCGTGGATTGAAACATTGCTTTCCTCCTGGTTTAACCCGGCCATGTGAGTCGCCCCCTTCACGGGGGCGTGGATTGAAACTGATTTTTCCGTGATGCGGAAATTTGAAGAAATTAGTCGCCCCCTTCACGGGGGCGTGGATTGAAACTCAAGATCCGGCATAAACGCCCGTAGTCCCCAGGTCGCCCCCTTCACGGGGGCGTGGATTGAAACAGAGCCTCCAAAGGATAAGGCAAAGCCCATCCCGGTCGCCCCCTTCACGGGGGCGTGGATTGAAACACATTCAAAATCACGGCCCTGGTCAATCTTTTGAGTCGCCCCCTTCACGGGGGCGTGGATTGAAACTTGAGGCTTACTTGAGTGTAAAGTATACCCTCGTCGCCCCCTTCACGGGGGCGTGGATTGAAACCCCGACCGGCTCACGATACTCGGCAATTTTGCCGTCGCCCCCTTCACGGGGGCGTGGATTGAAACAGGAGGATTTTGCCTGAGATCATCACTCAGACAGGTCGCCCCCTTCACGGGGGCGTGGATTGAAACATGATCCGTCAGACGGTCAACTGCCACGCCAGCGGTCGCCCCCTTCACGGGGGCGTGGATTGAAACTTCTTTTCGGCCTCTGCTTCTGCCTTTGCAGCAGCGTCGCCCCCTTCACGGGGGCGTGGATTGAAACATTTTTCGGGCACTCGTTAAAGGCAGCAAGCACGTCGCCCCCTTCACGGGGGCGTGGATTGAAACAGCTACCTCGCCATTCAGCTCCTTGGCCTTATCTTTGTCGCCCCCCACACGGGGGCGTGGATTGAAACTTCCAGTTTCAGTGGTCCAACAGCCCCGCCTTTGTCGCCCCCCACACGGGGGCGTGGATTGAAACGTGTAGCCCTCCTTTTTTTGGAGAGCTATGAGTTGTTGCCCCCATGCGGGGGCGTGAATTAAAACGTAAGGAGACTTGAACTATGAAAACATTACAGTTCCACAACAACGACGCAATGCCGATGCTGGGCCTGGGAACCTGGAAATCCCAGCCAGGTGCAGTAGGTGCAGCTGTGCAAGATGCCTTGCGTACAGGATATCGTCATATTGACTGTGCCCCTATTTACGGCAATGAACCCGAAGTCGGCAAGGCCCTCGCCGAGTCCTTGCGTAAGGGGGTGGTGACACGAGAACAGCTCTGGGTGACCTCCAAACTGTGGAACGACAGCCATGCACCTGAAGATGTTGAAGCAGCTCTCAAGCAAACGCTTGCAGACCTACAGCTTGATGCGCTTGATCTCTACCTTGTACATTGGCCCGTAGCCTTGAAAAAAGGCAGGATCTTTCCAGAATCAGCAGAAGATTTTGTTGCGCTCGACGAACTACCCCTTGCAGCCACCTGGGAGGCGATGGAGGCAGTGCTCGCCAAAGGACTGTGTCGGCATATCGGGGTGAGCAACTTCAGTATCCCCAAAGTGAAAGGTCTTCTTGATAGTGCGCAGCAGAAACCGGAAGTGAACCAGATCGAACTGCATCCCTATTTGCAGCAGCATAATCTCGTCAATTTCTGCAAGGAAAACGAGGTACACGTCACGGCTTACGCGCCTTTGGGGTCATCGGATCGTCCTGCAGCCATGAAAGCGAACAACGAACCCCTCCTGCTTGAAGAGCCTCTCGTACTTGAGATAGCGGAACGCCATCAAGCCACGCCCGCACAGGTGCTCATCAGTTGGGCGATGTGTCGTGGCATGGCAGTGATTCCCAAGTCGATCAACCCGAAACGGATCAGCGAAAATTTTGCAGCAGCTGAGTTAACCCTCTCGCAGCAGGAGATGGAAGAGCTGACTGGCCTGGATCGGCCCTTCCGCTACGTGAACGGTGCGTTTTGGGCAATGGAGGGCAGTCCCTATACCCTGGCCGGGCTTTGGGATGAATGATGAATGATGAATGAGCAAGTTGAGGGAGCAGGAAGAATATACATTTGACAACTTCCAGTTTATAGGGTTCAGTATAAAAGGAAGGGAGCTGACACGCATATCCCCCTTATCCGTATGATACCTTCCTCCAGTCTCAGCTTCCTTCATTTTACTATTCCTTATCTCAATCCAACAGACCGGGATAAGATACGCATGAACTAAAACCAGCATCATAGAGCTGAAAAGCAGCTGTGGGATCATCAGACAGGCCACCCACTCCCGACAAGATAAAGGCGGCCATGTTGTTTTCCTAATTTTATTTTTTTCCGGTTATAATGGTAATGGGGTTGAGCAAAACCCCAGGTTCCCCATAATTAGTATAGCGTACTTCTTCACGGGTGACAGCCACTGTGCAGGAATCTGTCTTCAGATCATTGGTTGCCATGAGCAAGGGGGCCTGCTCTGCTGTATCCTTTAAAACAGCACTGGCCACCATTCTGCCCTGCGCTGTCAACTGTTTGGCACAACGAGGAATTATCTCAGCCAGCAAGCCCTTACTGCCACCAATAAAAACCCGGTCCGGAGCAGGGAGATCTGTTAAGGCTTCAGGAGCTACCCCACAGACTAATTTAATATTATAGAGATTATACCGCACAATATTGGCCCGGATATTTTCCTGGCCTTCTTCTCTGTGCTCAATAATATAGATGGTCAGATCCGGACAGAGCCGGGCTGCTTCCACAGAAACAGAGCCTGAACCACCCCCCACATCCCAAAGCACGCCGGTACGGGGTAAACGCAAACGATGAAGGATCACGGCCCGGATTTCATCCTTGGTGATCAGGCCCCGTGAATGCTCAATTTCGTCTTCCTGAAGACCAAGGATAAACCCGGCCCCAGGAGCTTTTCCAGGTTGCTCGTCTTGTTCCTGCTGCTCAATCAGCATCATATTCAGCAAAGAAAATTCCTGGCTGGCAATATCAGCCAGGGTGCCTTTGCACAACCGCTCATCCTCCATGCCCAGATTTTCAGCAACCCGTATCTGAATGGCTTTGATCCGGGCTGTGTCTTTATGCTCTTCCAGGATAGTAAGTAATTCCCGGGCAATAATATTTGGGCTATTGCGGTGATCAGTAAAAAGCATCACCCTGGGCTTGCTCAGAATCCTGCTGGCAATATCCCCTGGGGAACGACCGTGCAGGCTGATCAGCGGCAGATCATCCCAGGGCAATTTAAAGCGGGTACAGGCCAGCTGCACAGCAGACAGGGCCGGTGTAATATGAACCCGTTCCGGACCAAAACGTTCCAGCAGGGTGCGACCAATCCCGAAGAACAGGGGATCACCAGAGGCCAGAACAGCAACATCCCCATAATTCAGCGCAACAGCCAGTTCAAAAACCATTTCCTCCACCGGAGCAACGGGAATCCGATGAATCTCCATTCCTTTGAGCAAAGCCTGGTGCCGGGATGAGACAACCACTGCACTGCATGATGCAATCTTGCGCAGTTGCTCTTTGGGCAGTTCTTCGCCGCTGATACCGAATATAAAAACTTCAGACATCCTTTCTCACTCCATCCTTTTTTATCCTGTGGTAGAAAATATGAGGGTCAGTATAGAAGAAAAGCTCTCTTTTGTCATTAAGTTCTCCTGACGACCTCTTGCTCTGTCCAAGCAAAGAGAACACGAAGAGATCTCCACCCCATAACAAAAGCTCATCCTTAATCATGGTCTCTCAAGTTTCCCTTGCCTTCCCCAGCTCTTTCCCTTTATAATCCAAGCTGTTCTTAACCATGCCGGAGGCGTTACCTGCCTGATCCGGCACTTTGAAACCCACAGAACAGGATCCCTTTTCATGAAACCTCTTGCACAGCTTTCCAGGCAACTCCCTGACCCTGCTGCTCTTCAGGAGCTGGCCGATGAACTGGAAAACAAATATACTGTTCAGGATGCCCCTGCACAGACCACCAACCTCTGTTTTTACGACAGCTTTGACTGGCGCCTCTATACTGCTCAACTCCTCTGCTTTACGCAGAACAACCGACTCTACCTGACAGATCTGACAGGCCGTGAAGTAACACCACCGATACCGATTACTGCTGAAAAAATAGACTTTCACTATAAGCTGCCTGCCTCGGCTCTCCGGAAAACCATTGCCCCGATCCTGGAAATGCGCACCCTGCTCCTGCAAAGTTGCTTTTTCCAGACCAACCAACGCCTGCGTATCCTGAACAAGGATGAAAAAACCGTTGTCATGGTGACCCTCTCTCAGATGCGTGGAGAACAGGGGGAAAATGACGAGCCTATCTGCTCTGTCCAACTGCACGAAGTACGTGGCTATGAAAAATGGTTTCAACGACTGACACAGGATCTGGATAGCCGTGGTCATGACCAGCCCTGTACCAAGGAACAGGACCTGAAAAACGCCTTGGCAATAACAGGACGGCGTCCCAAGGATTACAGCTCAAAAATGGCTGTTACCCTTCAACCGGAGATGGATAGCCTGACAGCAGCAAAGGCCATTTACACTGATTTGCTGGCCACCATGCAGAAAAATGAACAGGGTATTCTGAATGACCTGGACAGTGAGTTTCTTCATGATTTCCGGGTAGCCATCCGCCGAACCCGCTCTGGATTTGACATGATAAAAAAAGTCATGGCACCCACGGTCAGGTCCCGCTTTAAAAAAGAATTCCGTTTTCTGGGAAAAATTACCGGGCCAGTACGGGATCTTGATGTCTATCTGCTCATGGAAGAGGATTATAAGGCCCGTTTGCCCGACCATCTTCAGAAAGGACTCCGCTATTTTTTTGATGATCTGGCAGCACAGCGGGAAATGGAACAGAAAAAACTGGTTCAGGCCCTCCAGTCTTCCCGGTATAAAACCATTATAAAGGATTGGGAAAAATATCTTCAGAAGAAAAAAAAGGATGAGGCTGCTGCCAGCACCAAACCCATTGCTGAGCTGGCCAACAGCATCATCTGGAAACGCTTTAAGCGGGTTCTGCGCGATGGTCAGGCCGTTGATGCCAATTCCCCGGACAAAAGCCTCCATCGTCTGCGGATTCAGGGGAAAAAACTCCGCTATTCCCTGGAATTTTTCACGTCTCTTTATCCGCCCAAGGAGATGAAGCGGCTCATCAAACAGCTCAAAAAACTACAGAATAATCTCGGTCTTTTTAATGACCTCTCTGTACAGCAGGATATGCTGAATGCTCACCTTGGCAGCCTTAAGCCTGGTTCTGGCAAAGCCAAAAAAATGGGCGCTGCCATTGGTGGCTTGCTGACCAATCTTTACCATGAGCAGCAGCAGGTTCGCTGCGAATTTGAGGAGACTTTTCGCTCTTTCTCCGCTCAAGAGAACATCTCGTTGTACGAGGATCTCTTTGAAGGCGAGCTGTAGGGGGGGGGCTGCCTTCGCCCTTGCATAGTTGTTCAGGCCCAGGGACGGCTCCCTGCAACCTGTACTGAAAACAGAGAGTTTGTCTGTTGCCCATTCACCTTTCTTCACATTGTTTGAGGAGTTCTCATGGCAATTATTGCTGTTTATAATATCAAAGGCGGTGTTGGTAAAACCGCAACTTCGGTCAATCTTTCCTATATGTCGGCGGCAAGGGGCAATAACACCTTGCTCTGCGACTTGGATCCCCAGGGATCATCCAGTTATTATTTCCGGGTCAAATCGAAAAAAAAATTCACAGCTGAACTTTTTCTTGAAGGAGGTAATAGCCTGGAACAGAGTATCCGGGGCACAGATTATGAACATCTGGATATCCTGCCCGCAGATTTTTCCTTTCGTAATCTGGACATCACGCTTAACCATATGAAAAAATCAAGAAAACGACTCAAGCGAATTCTTGATCCCTTAACAAGCGAATACCGCCATATTTTTCTTGATTGCCCGCCAAATATCACCCTGCTATCGGAAAATATCTTTTATGCCGCAGACATGATTCTGATCCCCTTTATCCCCACCACCCTGTCCATGCTCTCCTTTACCAAGCTTCTGGACTTTTTCAAGGAAGCAGGGATTGATCGCAAGAAACTTTTTGTTGTCTTTTCAATGGTTGAGAAGAAAAAGAAAATTCATCAGGACATGATGCGGCATTTTCAGGGCAGAAAACGAATCCTCAGCACCTCAGTTCCCTTTGTGACAGATATTGAGAAGATGGGATTATACCGAAAGCCGGTTCCGGCCCATCTTCCTGACTCAAAGGCGGGAAAAACCTACACCAACCTTTGGGAGGAGATTGAGACGGAGCTGCTACATCGCTTTGAGTAGTTCAAATTGTCTGACTCTCGATAGAGATAGGAAAATCTATATCATAAAATTAATACCAGGCTAACTGGCCGTTTTAGGACCGGAATTGTAGCTGCCTGCCCGGCAGGAAAGGGCGGACACTTCCCGCCTCTGCGCTTGTTTTAGTTCAACAGGGTAGAGTTGAACACTGATTCAGCAGTAATCCTGGCTCTTTTCCAGAAACCTTGTACAGCCCATAGCGGTTATAAAGGTCACTGCAGGGAAAACGACATAAAGCCGTTTTCCTATCCCTGACCTTATGGCGCTTCATCAGGTGTGTTCTCAGTCGGTCTTCCGCATGTTGCCTCGCCTTGCTCATCGCCATACTTGAGTTCCGAAAGTGAAAATAGTTCACCCAGCCACGAAGACCACGGTTTACGTTATTCACCACATCACTCAGAGGGATGCAGGTCAGCTTTCTGTCTGTCAGTTCCGTCAGCCTCGCCTTAACTTTCTTCAGCGACTTATCCGACGGTCGTACATTGGGATACGGTTTACCACTTCGAGCACCCCGACTCATCTGAAAAAGGTTAGGTAGTGTCCTTGAATGACCATTCTGTTTAGAGCTTATCAATTTCGTCGAGAGAAAGCTTGGTGCATTTTTGGATAATTTCGGCAGGAATACCTTCTTTTTTCATTGATCGGGCAGTTTCCCGTTTTCCTTTTTCCAAACCTTTTTCCATGCCTTGTTCCATGCCTTTTTCCAGACCTTTTTCCAAACCTTCCTCAAGTCCGTCACTGAATTGCGTTCGAAGCTCACTATCTCTTCGGCGACGATGATCAATATAGTTATTATATTCAATCTGCTCTTCTTTATTGAGTTTGGTATAGGCGAGAACTCTTCCAGCCTCTTGCAGACCCTGAGCGGTAAACTCAGGTTTAATCTCTTCGTTTTTTAAAAAGTATATCCACTCGTCAAGGGTGTCTTTTGCCAGGTCATCAAAGCGGTTTATTTTTATCAGGTAATATTCTGGAAAGACCTGTTTCACGCTATCTTTGTCCAGTTTCCTACGCTCATTCGCTCTGAGCTGCAACACATCGTTTTTGTGGATGCCTCTGAATGAGGTGGAGCCATGATAGATATAATCCTCACCTTCCCCTAAATCGAAATAGATGAGGTTGACAGAGATCACTTTGTGAACTCGGAGGTAATCATCGCCCTCATGAAGATGCTCGGTTACCACCCTTGATGTACCCCAGAGGATGCGATGGAAAAAGGAGTAGTCGCGATCGTACTGCACTTCAATGATGATGATTTCATCCCTGGAGTTTTTCACCTTGAGATCGAGCACATTTTGCTTATGTTTTTTACAGTCTTTATTGGATTCAGACTCCAGGACTTCAAGGATCGTGATGTTTTCTTTGAGGAGTTCAGATAAGAGTCCTTCCAGCACACCAAAGTTGGCTTTTGAGCGCAGGAGTCGTTTGATTGCCCAATCAAAGGATACGTATTGTCTGGTTTTCATGGTGTCCTTACCTTGTCTACTGTTGCGAAATTATCCTTATCGCCAACAGCCTGTGGGAGTTTGAGCGGATGCTGAATTGAGCGGGTGAATTTTTACATCTGGGCCAGTTGTTCGGCATGAAGGGCGGTCGGACGCAGATTGCCCTGTTATTTATGCAACAGATACCGATAAGTCCAGTTCTTCTTTTCTCACCATATCCTGAAGAGCCAGCTGAACCCAGAAGGCAAGGGGTTCTCCAAGTTGTTCTGCAATCTTTGCGGCCCTTCTCAGGGAAGGAATTCTTCTCTCTTTTTCAATATCACACAGGCTTTGTGCGGAAATACCCAAGAAAGCGGCAAACTCTTTCTGGCCTTTGTTTTCGCCCAGACGGTAGCTTGACAGGGCGTTGCCGAAAGTTAACGCACCAAAATCTTCAGCCAGTTCGGATGTTCCGTATACGCTCTCAGTACTCATGTTTGTTCACCTCCTCAACCCTGATCAATTTTATATTATGATCATCAAGCTCCACATAAAATGCCCTGTAACTCTTCGACAATCTAACGGATCGTTGTCCTGTTCTTTTACCTGCCAGGGTTCATCATGGTAACCGGGAATTTTCCTGACCTCGGCTATTCCCAGTGATTCGACCTGCAAGGCCCACCTTTGGAGGTTCCTGACGATATGTACAGAAGTTTCTTTAATCGTTTTTGAACCTTGTCTAAAAGAACTTTTTCCATTTCTTTACAATACGTCATTCTGACGTAGATAGCAAGTTGATTTTGGGGTGTGAAAAACGGAGTCACGCTTAATGGAGCAGGCGCAGACGTATACGCAGGAGGATGGGGAAGAGTTGCGCTGTTTTTGGGGTGATGGATATTGGTTGGGTGATGCATTGGTGCCTGCTTGTAAGCGCACATAAAGATTTTTGCCTGTGCCGCAACGATATTTCGTAGTTTTGACAATCCGAATTATTTTTAATGTGCTGATATGAAATATTTTTTGCTTGACTTATCCGCAGGATCGTGTTCTTTATAGATTCTAAGGTGAATAAAGATAAGCATCAGACTGTTAAAACAAATTAATTTTGCCGGGTGATGGTAAAAAGCGGGTGCTCGCCTTGTAAAGGTAAGCCTTGACTTTTTAAAAGCGGGCGTTGGATTTTAAAAAGTGCGAGGACATTTTTAAAAAGTCACGCCTCTATTTTTAAAAGTATGCTCATACCTTTTAAAGGCGGGGCATGGATTATTAAAGGTGAAGCCTGACTTTTTAAAGGTGAAGCCTGACTTTTTAAAGGTGAGCAGAGGATTTTAAAAGAGTAGTGCCTGCTTTTTCATCAGAAGCCTGCGCTGCAAAGAAAAGGAGACTCTTATGTTGAGCAACAGCGTACCCAAATTATTGCAGGAAGCAAACGAGATAAAGAAGGCCCTGGAGAAAATTGATGATCGTCTTCCTGACGGGCTGAAGGCTGTGGACATGGAAACAAAGATGGGTGAGTTGGAAACCGTAGTTGATGAAGTGGATGCAGTCAATGCCGAACGGACGCGGCTGATCGACCGAAAAGGGGAGAAGTCGCAAAATTTGAGCGATCATATGGTGCAGGTGCGCGCAGCGGTCAAGGGGGTTTTCGGGGCTGATTCTGAGGAATACGATATGGTCGGTGGCACGAGGACAAGTGAGCGGAAGCATCATGCGAAGAAGAAGGAAGGGGGAGCTTGAGGGGATTCCAATGGAGGATGTATTCAGGGGTACTTTATGAGAATGAAGGAAATAGATGGTAAGGGCAGTGCAAATTAATTTACACGAAGCAAAAACGCAGCTTTCAGCCCTCGGCAAAAGGGCATGGGCTGGCGAGCGGATTGTCCTTGTATTGGAAGGAAAGCCGTATCTTCAGACATAGTAAACTAACCTTCTCAAGCCATTTTTTTTGGACAGTTTGATTTTAAACTTAGCACGGCTCTTCTCCTACCTCAATAACCATTTGTTTTCCTGACGGCAATCTGCTTGCCATGTATGTCAGCTTGCGGCATAGTTGTTCTTGCGCAAAACGACGACCGGGCTGTTCAAGCGGCTCAAGTCGTACTCGCACTTCATGCTTGTCACTGCGTATCCATCCATGACATTGTGTGATGGCATA
>JAABTP010000132.1 GCA_011389815.1 Desulfobulbaceae bacterium
GCCATAGGAATAGTCAAAAAATAAACAACTTGTTGTTTTTGCATAACTTTGACTTTTTATGTCACGAACTTGGGCTATGGCTGTCCTGCAACAGGGTCACGGTGCCCCGGTTGTTATCCTCAATCACGACGAACCCGCATTCTATGCAGTTCCTGCCGAGATGTATGAACGGCTCATGGACAGATTGGAAGACATTGAACTTACCGAAATTGTCCGGGAGCGGGAAGGTCAACCAGAAATTGAGGTGGATATTGATGACCTTTAAACTGGTCTTTAAGCGAATGGGCCGAGAAGCAGCAGGATGGATATAACTCGATACTTCCCCAACAACAAGAACCTAAAACCCTTTCTTGCATCCTCACCTTTCACAGTGTATCTTTCATTATACGTACCCCTTCAATACTCCAAAGAAAAAATGGTGAATTATGCATACATTAAAAGCCTATGAAGAAGTGGTCGATTTCATAGCATCAGGAACAAGCCCTGACGCTGTCGCTTCCTTCAAGCCCTCTGGTGCTGTCAGAGAACGAGTAAGAGACCTTCTGTATTTTGAAAAGACAAGAGGCCTTACCCATGAAGAGACCTCTGAACTTGACCATTATATGCAACTCGAACATCTGATGCGATTAGCAAAGGCACGAGCACGGAAATATGCCTCCAGTAAGCAGATACATTAATCCCGATCTACGGCAGCTTGTCGTGGAACGTGCTGAATACCTCTGCGAATACTGTCTGATCCACGAAGACGACACCTACCTGGGTTGCGAGATAGACCATATTATCAGCCTGAAGCACGGCGGTACGTCAGATGCGGATAATCTGGCTTACGCATGCGCCTTCTGCAACCGCCATAAGGGCAGCGATGTCGGCTCTGTTCTCAACAGTGAAGAGTTTGTCCCGTTCTATAATCCGAGGCGGGACCGATGGGCGGAACATTTCCGATTGGACAGTTATATTATCCGACCACTGACTTCTATCGGTGAAGCAACAGCAAAAATTTTGCTGTTCAATACTGACGAAAGAATTCTCGAACGGGAATCACTGATTGATTCGGGCAGATATCCTTCCTTAGCCACAATGAAGCTCCTGTGATCTCCTCCCTCCCCCCGGCCAAAGCAAATTCGATCAGGTGCTGGAATGGGCCGAGAAGCAGCAGGAAAAATAATGCCTCCGACACTCAGTATATCCCCCAGGCGTATCCCAACCTAGTCGGTATCATATACCTGATGAACCGAGACCTTCTTGTATCTCTGCACACTCGGCTGTATCGTAAAAAGTAGTCACAACAACAATCTACCTTGCACACCATTCATAAGCATTCCGAAACATCTGCAACCACGGCGATACCTCCAGCCCCCGCATCTCCTGCGGCAGCCAATGGCATTGCCAGGGCAGGAAGGCCCGTTCCGGGTGGGGCATCATGGCCAGATGGCGACCGTCCGGCGAGCAGAGTCCGGCAAAGCCGTCCGGGGAACCGTTGGGATTAAAGGGATACTGCTCCGTGGCTGCGCCGCTGTCGTCGGTGTAGACCAGCGGTACCAGATTTTTTCCGATGACCTCAGCCCGCACTGCCGCATCCGGGAAATGCAGCTTCCCCTCGCCGTGATCCACATGGATACCAAAGACCAACTCGGACATGCCTTGGAGCATGATGGCCGGGCTGTCCTGCACCCGCACCGTGGTCCAGCGGGACTCGAAGCGGCCTGAGTCGTTATGGATGAAGCGGGGTTGCGCCTCGGCGGTCAGGCCCTGCCAGGGCACCCAGCCCAGCAGCCCGAACAACTGGCAGCCGTTGCAGATACCCAGGGTAAAGGTGTCAGGCCGGTTGTAGAAGTCGTCGAACATAGTCTTGAGCCGCTCATTAAAGAGGATGGTCGCTGCCCAGCCCTTGGCCGATTCCGGCACGTCGGCATAGGAAAAACCACCCACCGCCGCAATACCCCGGAAGCCCTCCAGGTCGATGCGCCCGGCCAGCAGGTCGGTCATGGTGATATCCCAGGGTTCGAAGCCCGCAGCGTAGAAGGCGGAACTCATCTCCCGGTCCGAGTTGGATCCCTCATCGCGGAGGATAGCCACTTTGGGTTTATTGGTGGCGGTGAGCAGGGTTGGGGGCGCAGGTTCCGGCTGAAAGGGCAGGTGATAGGCCGGGGCTGTGCGGTCGTAGATGGCCGCCTTTTCCGCATCAGCACAGGCCGGGTTCATCTGGAGGCGTTCCAGCTGATAGCCGGTTTCCTCCCATTCCTGCCGCAGGACGCGCATGTCCTCATTCAGGACAGGCTGTCCGTTATACCGGATATGAATCTGTTGCGCCGCAGTCGTGTTTCCCAAGAGGCGGTTGGGCACATCGGCCTTGCCGAGAAGATGTCTGACCTGCGCAATATCCGCCTGTCTGCATTCCAGCACCAAGCCCAGCTCTTCATGAAACAGGGCCGGGACGGTCTCGGCTTTTCCCTGCATTGTCATTTCCAGACCGCAGTTGCCGGCAAAGGCCATTTCCAGCACCGTGGTGATCAATCCGCCGTCGGAACGGTCATGTCCGGCCAGGATCAGCCCCTGATCAATCAGATCCTGCACGGCGGCAAAGGCTCGTCGCAGCAGGGCGGGATCGTCCATATCCGGGCTTGCATCGCCGAGACTGCCCAGAGTCTGGGCCAAGGCAGAACCGCCCAGTCGCGCCTTGCCCGGTGTCAGGTCGATGAGCAGCAGGGCCGAACCCGGCTCTTTAATATCCGGGCTGATGACCTTGCGGATATCGCTCATGGCCGCATAAGCGGAGATGACGAGCTGGCGGGGAGATTTCACGGTTTCCTCGCCGACCTTGGTCGCCATAGAGAGCGAGTCTTTGCCGCCGTCCACGGCCATGCCCGTGGCGATCATGGCATCGCGCATGGCCCGGGCCGCATCGTTCATGGCCGCACCTTCGCCGGGCAGCTTGGGCGCCCACATCCAGTTGGCCGAGCATTTCACTTGGTCCGGGTCGTCAATCCCGGCCCAGACCAGATTGGTCCAGGCTTCACCCACGGCCATTCTGGCCCCGGCTGCCGGATCAACCAGCATCTTGATCGGCTGCTCACCGATGGCCGTGGCCCCGCCGGTCAGGCCGAAATGAGACTGCGCCACCACGGCCACATCCGCCATAGGCAGTTGCAGCGGGCCGCAGCATTGCTGCTGGACAATCAGGCCGGTCACGGCACGGTCCACCTTGTTGGTCAGGAAGCGTTTGGACCCGACCGAGACCAGACGGAGGACATTGCGGAGGTGATCGCGGACAGATGCTGTAGGGGCGGTTCGCGAACCGCCCCTACGGTCAGCCCTTACACGATTGTCGGTGAAAGTCTTTTGCGGGATATCACCCAGCACCTCGTTCAGTTCCACATCCACCGGGGTGGTGCCGTCCTGCTCATCATGGACGATGAAACGCAGATCACCGGTGACCTCGCCCAGGACTTCACAGCCCACCTTTTCCCGCTCACAGAGAGCCTGGAACTGTTCGATATTCTCCGGGCTGATCAGAAAGCCGTTGCGCTCCTGGTACTCGGCCACGTAGATCTCCAGCACCGACATGGTGGGGTCGCCGACCCGGATCCTGCGGATCTCGATCCGCCCGCCGGAATGCTCCACCAGCTCTTTGAGCACATTAGCCGGGCCGCCTGCGCCTTGATCATGAATGACCTCAATCAGGGTCTTGTCACCCATCTCGTTACAGGCCCGGATGACCCGGTTCATCTTCTGTTCCATCTCGGCATCGCCGCGCTGAACCGCATTGAAGTCCAGTTCCTCGGCATTCTCGCCCTGAAGCATGGAAGAGGCAGCCCCGCCGCCAAAGCCGACCCGATAAGCCGGGCCGCCCACCTGAACGATGAGCATACCCTTTTCCTCTTTTTCCTTTTCCGTATGCCGGTCATCAATCTGACCGATACCGCCGGTGAACATGATCGGCTTGAGAAAGCCCCAGCGTTCGCCGTTGTCCAGGCGTAGGTCAAAGGAGCGGGTAAAGCCCTGGATCAGTGGCTCGCCGAATTTATTGCCATAATCCGAGGCCCCGTTGCTGGCCTCAATCTCTATGGTCAGGGCCGAGGCGAGGTTGGTGGGGCAAGGGTATTGCTCTTCCCAGGGCAGGTCATAGCCGGGGATGTGCAGATTGGCTACACAGTAACCGGCAGTGCCCGCCATGACAAAACCGCCTTTACCCGTGCCCTGCACGTCGCGGATACGACCGCCCGTGCCGGTCTCCGCACCGGGAAAAGGGGCCACGCCCGTCGGGAAGTTATGGGTTTCGGCAGTGAGCAGGGGGTGATAAACAGCCTTGTTTGCTTGCAGAGGCGAGGGTTGACCCGGCTCCCTTGGCAGCAGGGTGCTGATCTCATGTCCAGCCACTACGCTGGAGTTATCCTTAAAGGCCACCAGCGATCCCTTGGGGTTGGCTTTCAGGGTATCTTTGACCACCTGAAACAGGGTGCCTTCCTGCTCCTCGCCGTCCACCACCTGTTTGCCGCCGAAATAGCCATGCCGGGAGTGCTCGGAGTTGGCGTTATTGAGATCCATGATCTCGACAATGGTGGGATTGCGCTGATGCTTCTTCACAAAATACTCGTAGTAGAAGTTGCGGTCCCGCTCATCCATCGAGATGCCCGGCAGATTGAGGAGGGCATTCGTCCCCTTACCCATGAGATCGACCTCGTAGACCGGTTCCGGCTCCACCCCGCTTGCAAAGGTGGTCAGCGGCTCCGGGTAGGGGCATTCGGTCATCCGGTCATGATGATCTGCGATAAAGGCATGCATGTCCTCGCCCTCCGGTACCAGGTAACGGCGGGATCGCTCCACCCGACTGACGCTGTCCAGACCGATGGCCTGGCAGATGGAGACCATGTTGGAGGACCAGGCTGTGGCAAAGTTGAGCCTCGGCCCGACCTCAATGACTCGCTCGCCTTCCAGGATCGGGCTTTGGGAAACTGTGTCAGACAGGAAACCGTCAGCCAGTAGCAGGCGCAGCTGATGCAGTTCCTGGTCGGTCAGGGCACGGGAGGATTCTATATTAAAGCAATAGGCGCGGGTTGTGTCGATGCGGCGGTAAAAGCGGGTGATGGTCATGGGTTATCCTTTGCTTGCGGATCAAGTGGATGTTTTTCAAGGGTGACTGGCTTGGCAAGGTTCCTTGCTGTTGGTCGTATGTTCGATGGATTGAAGAGAACAGGAACGATAACATGGGGGAGGAAACATTGTCAATGGTTCCGAGTGTTCAAGAATGTGATGCTTTTTTCTGGCTTTTATTTTAACTGATTAGCATTTAGGTGCCGATCATTCTTCCCGTTCAAAGTGATTTCCACGATGTATGCGTTGCGCAAGAAGGCGGGTCAAAAAAAGTGCATAATGCGGTTTCTCTTTAATTGCCTGAACAAACTCTTTCTTTGATATCTTAATGAGTTGTCCTTTTGTTCTGGCCCGTACAGTTGCACTACGCTGATTGTTGAGTAAGAAAGACATCTCACCCATAAAGATGTCGTCAGAGTTTAAACAGGAAATAATTTTTTCGTTAACAATAATATCGTAATAACCATTGACTATGTAATACAGGGAGCTGCTTGATTCCCCCTGGTGAAAGACTGTCTCCCCCTGTTCAATCTTACGCGGTTCTATGTTTTGGAAAAGAGCCGGAACAAGTTGTACTTTTTCAGTGCCATAGGAAAATTGAAATGTCACGGTATTTCCTTTGTTATTATATGCGAGATTTTGTGTTACATTTTGCGCCATCACTATTCCCCGTCCATGCAAAGATACGATTCCCTGCTGTTCTATACGTTCCATGATTGCATGCCAATCAAAGCCTTTTCCTTGGTCGGTAATAGAGAAATATGCTTTCCTGGGTGTGAGTGTATAATCGAAGCAGACATGTTTTCTCAGAATATCCGGTTGCTGATTACGTTGCTCTATCAGTTTCTTTATGGATTTTTCACTCTCAAGCCATTTTTTTTTTGTGTCAAATCCTATCGCGCAATTGCCGTGCTCAACACCGTTCATAAGCATTTCAGTAAGGACAAGCTGAAGATTGAATTTACCCTCACTGTCTATTTTTTTTGCATTAAACAAAAAGTTTGCAATAAGGTTGGCATATGACGTAACTTCCAGAGGATCATTCTCCAGTCTGAATGATCCTGAAATATTTTCCATTATATCCATCCCCAATCCGCATTGGAAGAGGATGCGACGATTTTGTAAAATTATAGAGAATATTTTGGGCAGAGAAGATTTAATTTGTGCCTCTTCTAAGACAACAATAAGATTCGCACTTTGAAGGGCTTCAAGGTGCCTGGTGTCCTCTGTGCATTTTGAAAAAGCAATGATGCCGGTATTGAGAAGCCACTGATCCTTCATCATCATATCCAGCAGAGCAAAACAGTCCATAGCTGCGTCTGAAAAGTTTATCAACACAATGTCCGGGAGTTCTGTATTGATATACTCAACAGCTTCTGAGAAACAGCCAATATTACCGAGTGTAAGATGCTTATGGATATCTGACGCAATAATACTCTCGGATACCTTTTGAAACAGCATATTATCAGCAGTGATAACACAGTACTTGTTCATTCAGTTATCCCATGAAAAATATTAACCCGGTAAAAAATACCCAGGTAAAAGAAAGAAAGTGGGTAAAAAGTATACTGTTGTTTTTAAGTTTGGGCAAGAAACATGACGAATAAAGGTTGCTTTATTTGCCAGTCGACACTTTCCAGAAGAGTTGAGTTCCATCTCAAGCAACAATATTATGATTATATACATAATAACGCCATAATGTGAGATCTTGTCGGATTAATGCTATAATAACAAATTGTTGCATTTGTTGAAAAATATCAGCTCTATCTTGGTTACATGAAGTATGCCCGAATGAAAATTATTATGCATTAGGAGAAAGCAACGTTAAAAGGAATGTATTTCATTTTTAAGTGTGGCATAATTTTGGCAGACTTACAAGACTAAATATAATGACATAAAACGGTTGTCTCAGATGTAAAAAACGAACAGAAATATGCAGGCGGGCTTGTTCTTACCTTCTTGTTATAGCAATAAAATAAAATAATGGTATTTGCAGTATAAAAACTTGAACTTTTTTGTCGCGTCATTTATTATAATTATAGAGAGAAAAGTTATCAATAAGGTAAAAAAGGAGCATCTTATGAAATATACAGTGATTTCTTTTGACGATTTGAGTCGCTTAGATAGCAGTTGCGCTAGCATCTTTCGTGAAAAGTTGGCACAGGTGAACACGGAGAACGATGCAGTTCTAATAGATTTAACCGGTGTCAATTTTATAGACAGCAGAGGACTGGGAGCCATTATTGCCGCTGTAAACAGCACACGGGGCGAGACAAAAATGTTCCTTTGCGGAGTTAAGGAGAATGTGCGGAGAATTATGGAGTTGACTCGTGTTCATACACTCCTGTCTCTTTACCCTTCTGTCACCGCCGCACTTGAGATGCTTCAGCAGGAGTCGCGAGAACTTAAAAATGCGGCCTGAACAAGTCAACATTATATCGCAAACACGAAAAGACTGTCAGGCTTGTGCGGAAGAATGACCTGTAGCCTGATAGTCAAAAGCTCTCACCTCTTTTCCCCCTTGTTGAGCTAACATCTTGCCATTTGTTCATCTCTTTTGTACATTCGTTATGAACCCTTCCTTAACGTATACAAGAAGAGCTGAAGATATATGGTATATCGACATGCATCAGAATATTTTCCTGACACCATCCTTCAATGGATTGATGTTGTTCTGCTGATTCTTTTTTTTCTCGTCTGTACCGGACAGAGAGGATTTGCTTTCCCCGACATTGCATCAATACAGTTATGGGAAGGAGGAATACTTGTACTCCTTATATCTCTCTGGAAAAGTATTTTTTCTTTCATGCATATGGAGCACTCATTAACCCTATATCAAGAAGCATGGAAAGATATTATCACAAGGAATTGTGTAGCAGTGACTTTGGGTTGGGGGATCACTATCGTATCTATTTACCTTATCAATTTAACTATGCTCCTTTTCGATCTTTCAAAAAAAGGAAGGAGTCTTTTTTATTTTGATACGATACAATCCACTTTTGTCTGGCTGGGAGTTTTGTTGCTTCTCTTTCTCCCGTATAGGATAGTAATTGCACTGCTTCTCCGACAAAAAGATATTAAGCAGCCATTATCTCACGCTTTGATTGTTGGAGGACTGAATATCCGCTCTCATACTTTGGCTGAAAATCTCAGGCGCAAAGACTCAGGGTATAAGCTTTTAGGCTTTGCTGATAATCTTGCAGAAGAAGATGCTCAACACGCTGAAGCACTCAACGTGGTCTGTTCTCTGCAAGAGGTGGCGGATTATATTAGAACCCACAGTGTAGATGAAATTTTTCTTACACTTCCCGTAAGAAGTTTTTATGATGAGATTAAAAGTATTATTCAATATTCTGTAGATATGGGCCTTACTGTTCGGGTGCTCAACGATCTCTTTACCTTTGAAAAGGGAAAATTTCAGTATAGTGAGTATATTGAGGGTGACCTCTCATATTTCACAGCTGACTCGACGCTACCCAGTGCAGAGGAGGAGGTGCAGGTCAGTACCACGTTTCTGGTGGAGAAAATCATCGCTTTTTGTGCATTGTTTTTTTTTACTCCTCTTTTTCTCGTGGCATGGGGCTTGAATTTTTTCCATTGGCCGTTTGCCCTGAAGGTGTATATAGGTCTCAATAAAAAACCTTTCAGTATGGTCCAGTTTAAAGAAATGCGGGGGGCTAATACTTTTCTGCAAAAAAGAGGGATCCGAGATATACCTCGTCTGATGAATATTGTTCTGGGTGATATGAGTATTATAGGTCCCCAACCTGTGCCGCAGCATATGCAAAAGACATATGCATACTACAAAGACAATAAGATGCTTGACCAACGCCGCTTCATGGTCAAACCGGGCCTTATCTCGCCTCGTTCTATTCTAAAAGAAGGTGCGGTTTCCCTGGAAGAATATATCCAGGTTGAACTTGATTACATTGCCTGCCGGGGGTTCTTGACCGACTGTAAGATTTTAATAAAATTTCTTAAAAAAAGATTAATACGTCTTGTGGGATATGGATCGAACTGATTTTAAAATCGCAATTATTGAAAAGGCGTTTCAATGGATAGACGGTGCCTTGTTGCTTTTTCTGTCTCTTGCTCTTCTGGACAAAATAACGATTCCCGGAAAGATATTTTGTTCTCTTGATACTACTCGAGTTTTCCTGAGTGATTGTATCCATACTCAAGGATTATCTATGAGCCAATGGATTATGCTCCCTCTTTCTTTATGGCTCTGGAATGTTATATTGAAGAGTATGGGGATGTATCAGTATTCAATAATAATGGACGATGACCTGAAGAGCTTTGCCTTGCGTATGCTCGTTTCAATTACTGCGGGGCTGGGCTGTCTTTTCCTTTTATTAAGTATACTTGACTTTCTTTTGAACAACAGATTTTTGCTGCTACAAAATATTTTGATATCACTGGGGGCATGGATAGGAATATTTGTTATCTATAGAATAGTCGGGACAGCTATTCTACGTTTCAATCGTAATTTTCGGCAACAGGATGATCTTCCTCATGCTCTTATTGTAGGAGTGAATGAGCGCTCTCTTGCTTTTGCTAAAAAAATGAACACCCCGATAAAAAAATATTTTTTGATAGGATACGCTGACGACAATATCCGCCGGGATATTTTGAGGAAACAGTGTGATGCACCCTTACTCTTCCGTTCCCTTGATAATATAGAGGATCATATTTCAAAATACAGAGTGGATGTACTCTTTATTATGCTTCCTCTTAGCCCAAGTTCGTGACATAAAAAGTCAAAGTTATGCAAAAACAACAAGTTGTTTATTTTTTGACTATTCCTATGG
>JAABTP010000133.1 GCA_011389815.1 Desulfobulbaceae bacterium
TGGAACGAACAACCCACTTAAAGGTCACGGTGTTATCAGCAGCTGTCAACGCGTCAGCGTACTTGAAGTTCACCTCGTGCTGCCCCTCAGCCACCTCATGATGTGAGGCCTCAATCTCAAAGCCCATAGCCTCCAGGGTCTCAATGATCTCACGACGGCAATTAATCCCCTTATCACCAGGATCAACATCAAAGTAACCAGCTACGTCATGGGTAACAGTGCTGCCGGTTCCGTCTTCGTTGAGCTCAAACAGGAAGAATTCGGCTTCAGTTCCCACGTTCATCTTATAGCCCATGTCCTTGGCCTCGGCCAGAACACGTTTCAGGTTGTTACGCGGGCATCCCTCAAAAGGGGTTCCATCAGGCTTATACACGTCACAGATGATCCGGGCTGCATTGGTGCCGTTCTGGTCTCTCCAGGGCAGAACAGTAAAAGTATTGAAATCCGGCTTCAGGTACATATCAGACTCGTTGATGCGAACAAAACCATCAATTGAAGAGCCGTCGAACATCATGTGCGCCCCAATTCTGCTCATCAAAGGTTATTGCCGCCTCCGGCGCCAGATCCAGCATATCCACCACTGTTCCGTCCGGCCAGGTGAAAATTCGAGCGGCCAGCACGGAACAGCACTGGTCTTAGAGGGTTAAAGCTTGCCTTCAGGCAGACAGCTATGTTACAACTCAACTAAGAACAACAATCAAGTAATCAATGGAGAGCAATATGGAAGCTGTCATCAACATATCACAAGAGCTTTATTCCTCCCTTTCTTTTTTCGGACTGACAAGAGAGCAGATTGTCAGCGATTCACGAAAGCTGCTTGCGCTGAAATATTTTCAGGCGAAATTTCTTTCCCCAGGAAAAGCAGCGGAGCTTGCCGGGATGTCACGGACAGATTTTATTGAATATTTAAGCGACAGCGGCATTCCGATCATTGATTACGATGAAGATGAAATGAACAGGGAGCTTGCAACAGCAGAAAGTATTGCGCAGGCTCGGCTCTCATGAAAACGGTTGTCAGCGATTCCACAGTGCTCATTGGTCTTGCAAAGATAGACAGCCTGTTTCTGCTCAAAGAGATGTTTCAGGAAATTTACCTTCCTGAAGCGGTGTTCAGAGAGGTGACGCTGGATGGCTGGCAGAAACCGGGTGCGGAAGCTGTCCGAAATGCTTTGTGGATTCTGCGCAAGCAGGTCAGTGACCGGACGCAGGTGCATTTTCTGATGACAGTGCTCGACGAAGGAGAGGCTGAGGTTCTTGTTTTGGCGAAGGAGCTTGAGGCTGATCTGATTCTGCTGGATGAGGAGAAGGCCAGAAAAAGCGCGGCAAGGGCGGGATTCAGTATTATGGGCGTAGTCGGCATCCTGATAGCGGCAAAGCGGCTTGGCCTGATCGCATCAGTCGGAAGCTGCAACAGGAAAAATTCCGGCTCAGTGAGCGGGTTGTGAAGATGGCTTTGCAGCAGGCGGGGGAGCTTGCGTAATGCAGGGATAGAGCTGATAAGGTTATTTGTCAACAGGCTTGCCCGCAATCAGACAGCCATGTCACACTGCATTGAGGAGGCAACAGCAATTCAACTCACGGAGAACGCAATGGAAGCTGTCATCAGCATGTCACAAGAGCTATACTCTTCCCTTTCCTTTTTCGGGCTGACATCGGAGCGGATTGTCAGCGATTCCCGGCAGTTTCTCGCGCTGAAATACTTTCAGGCACAATTTCTTTCGTTAGGCAAGGCTGCGGAGCTGGCCGGAATGTCACGGACAGATTCTGTTGAATATCTGAGCGACAGCGGCATTCCGGTTCTTGATTACGATAAGGAGAAAATTAGGAGAGTTCTTGCGCCCTTTCCAGGCACGCTTTCAAGTGCCCGGCAAGTTCCTGAAACTGCGGCCCAGCAAGCACCTCTCTGTGCGTGCCCTGGATCACATGGCAGTGGAACTCTCCGGCAGCAAACTCTGACCATCTTCTTGCCCAGACGCCTTCACCTTTCTGTTCCATATCATGATATTGGCTGCTGCGAAACAAAACGGTTTTTCCGGGATAGGCATGGGGCATATATTCCATTTGAGCGGCATAGTGAGCAGTCCAGACGGTCTCTATGCGACGTTTTTCAGTATCAAGCAGACACACAATTCTTTTGAAGAGCGAGCCACGGCGATAGACAAAGAAGTTCAGCGCAATGCGAAGAAACTGCCCCTGTCGTAAATGAAAAAATGACCGGCTGATATAATGCACGATTTTTGTAGCAGCATTCCGCCGGGGCGCGGCTGTATGGGTACGATGGGGCAAACCGGGATCGAACAGAGCCAGCAGTTCGACAGTGTCACCCTGTTTATGAAGCTGTTGGCCCATTCCAAATGCTACATGAGCACCAAAACATGTCCCGCCCAGATAATACGGACCTTCCGGCTGAAGCTCCCGTATCGCTTGAATATAATACGCCGCCATATCTTCCACCCGGTTATGCGGTGTCTCTCCTTTTTCAAAGCCGAGCGGCTGTAGCCCGTAAAAGGGCTGATCCGTGCCGAAGTACTGTGCAAATTTTGCACCGCCCAACGCCGTGCTGCCCGCCGGAGGTACATAGAAAAAGGGCGGTTTGGATCCCCTGGGTTGAAGAGGCACCAAGGCGGAAGCCCGCCCTCGCTTTCGAACAATCTCCGCCTGCTGCGCCACCGTCTGCGCCTGAAAAAGCGTTGCCAGCGACAGGTCGCTGCCGAAACGCTCCTGAATTCTGCGCAGCAGGGTCAATGCCGCAATGGACGTGCCGCCGAGATCAAAAAAGTTGTCGTGGATGCCCACAGGAGCGGTTTTCAGCACCTCTTCCCAGATGGAGGCGAGCTGCTGTTCCTGCGGGTTTCTCGGAGCGACATAGGTTTCCGTGCTGGGTCTGTCCGCATCCGGGACAGCCTGATCCTGATTGATGAACACAGGCAGCCCCTGCCGCTCCTCTTCGCTTAGGCAGGGCAGGTCCGTGAGCCGCTGATCAGGGTCGGCGACAATCCCTTCCAACAGCGTCTGCATATTTTCCGCCATGACCGTTGCCAACCCGGACAGCTCGGTTCTGTAGCGCAGCCAAGCGCTCAGGCCCGCATCGGTCTCTTTAAAATACCAGACCATATCGAACTGACTTGTTCCCTCCGTGTCCACCCGGAACGGCTCGACCTGCACGCCGGGTAATTCGAGTTCCGGCATTGAGGCGTTCTGGAGCACAAAGAGTACCTGTAGCGGCGGAGCTTGTCCCGCCCCTGAATGGAGCAGGTCCAGTAACTGCTCAAAAGGCAGATCCTGATGACTGAATGCGCCCAGAGCTGTTTCCCGGACACGGCCCAGCAGTTCCCGGAATGGTGGGTTGGCGGACAGATTGGTGCGCAGGGCCAGTACATTGGTGAACAGGCCGATCAAGCCCCTGATCTCTGTGCGGTTGCGTCCGCCCACCGAGGAAAAGACCAGGATGTCCTCTTCTTGCATGGTGCAGCGGAAGAGCAGGGTCTGAAATGCCGCCAGCAGGGTCATGAACAGGGTTGTTCCCTCCTGTCGGCTCAGGGTTCTGAGTGCGTCGTGCAGCCGGGCCGGGATGTCCAGAGATCGGCTGATCGCTCTGCTGTGGCGGCTTGTTGACAGGTTCAGGCGGGGCACCGGCGGTCGGAGCTGTTCCCGCCAGAAGGCGAGCTGTTCTTCCAGCACCTCGCCCTGCAGCCGGTCCCGCTGCCAGCAGGCATAATCCGCATACTGCACAGGCGGTTCAGGAAGCGGTGAAGGCTGTCCCTGCGCAAAGGCCGCATACAGGGTCGTCAGTTCCTGGAGGAGGATGCCTGTCGATTGATCGTCGCAGCAGACCTGATGGGTGCCGAGGAACAGGACATGATCTTCCCTGTCCAGGCGGAACAGACGGGTGCGCAGCAACGGCCCTGTGCCCAGGTCAAAGGGTCTGCGTATTTCTTCGCCGATCAGTCGGCGGGCCTCGGCTGCGGGATCGGGAAACGGGCGGCAGTCCGTGACCGCTATCCGCTCCGGTGGAACCGGCAGGACTTCCTGAGCAGGCAGGGTCGTGCGCAGGACCTCGTGGCGGCGCAGGATTTCCTGAAGGGTCTGTTCCAGGGTCGCGAGGTTCAGGGGGCCTTTCAGGCGTCTGATGAGGGATTTGTTATAGGCGGTATTTTCCGGTTCGAGCTGCTGGAGGAGGTGGATTCGTTCCTGGGCGAAGGAAAGGGGTGGGGGACCGGTTCGCGGCATCTTCCGCAGGGGCGGAGCCTGACGTTGCGCATGGACAACCGAGCGCACTGACCGCCACAGGTCACTGCGGCCCTGTTTGTTTCGACTTGGCGGGGTATGTCGCGTACCGTCATCGGATGCGTGTGTCACCGGATCTTGTGTCCAATCTTTTCATATTCCGTAATCCTCACCAGATGCGCTGCAACTCGGCGTATCTGTCAAACATGCTGTCCCGGCCCAGAACCGGTATGTTTTCCGAGTAACTTTGTGCGATGATCAGACGGTCAAAGGGATCTTTATGATGAAACGGAAGTGTTCTCACAATCTCTAAATGTTCCGGCATGATATGAAGCATCTCCATAGCGTTGCCTCTGACATGATCTCTGACGATCTCCGGGAAACTGAGATCCAGCTTCAGTCTGCCGATTCCGGCCTTGATCGCCATTTCCCAGAGACTTGCTATACTGATCATTTTTTCGTTATCAGTATTTTCAATGAGTCGGCGTGCATGATCGCTCAGTTTTGGGCTGCCGCCTGTAAACCAGAGGAATGTATGTGTGTCGAGCAGCAGTTTCACGGCATATACTCCTCGAATTCCTCAAGAGGTTCATCAAAATTGTCCGACATTTCAATACGTCCTGCCGCGCTTCCGAATTTGGGGCGCACCTTTTTTTCAGGAAAAGGTATGATCTTAAAGCCGGAGCCGTCATCTCTTGTTATGACAACCTCTTCCCCGCCGTCCACCATCCTGATCAGTTCGACCAGCCGATTCTTCGCTTCCTTCAATGCCACCTGACGCATGATAATCCCTCTTCTTTTCAGTTACACTGAACGACTCCCCTTGAGCCGTCTTCTGTTGTATCGGGCCACGTCTCCCTTTTCTGTAGATTATCATATCTCTGCTGAACTCCGTACTGAAAAATGCCTTCCGTGCAGCGGTCAACGATACTGCCGAGCCTGCTTTTCAAAGAGCTGCGCATAGATACCCTTCAGGCGCATCAGCTTGTCATGATCTCCCTGCTCGACAATTCTTCCCTTTTCCAGAACATAGATGGTATCAGCTGTTCTGACCGTTGACAGACGGTGACTGATGAGGACGGCGGTTCGGCCTCGGGCCAGTTCACGGTAGCGTGCGAACAGATCAAATTCCGCTTTGGCGTCAAGTGCGCTGGTGGGTTCGTCAAGAATAAGAATCTGGGCATCGCGGAGAAAGGCGCGGGCCAGGGCGATTTTCTGCCATTGTCCCAGGCTGAGTTCCTCGCCCTCTTCAAACTGTCTGCCGAGCAGGGTGTCATAGCCTTGAGGCAGACTGCGTATGAACGCATCGGCACCGGAGAGCCGGGCCGCAGTGATGATCTTCTGCTCGTCAGGCGGACGGTCGATGTTGCCGAGCCATATATTCTGCCGGGCCGTGAGCTGGTACCGGGCAAAGTCCTGCGGCACCACGCTGATCTGGCGACGCAGCTCGGTGAGCCTGCATTCGCGCATGTCTGTATTGTCAAGGGTGATTCGTCCCTGATCCGGGTCGTAGAGGCGGCAGAGGAGTTTGACCAAGGTGGTCTTGCCGGACCCGTTTTCGCCGACCAGAGCGATATGCTCGCCGGACCGGATAGTCAGGCTGATATCACGGAGCACGGGGCGGGTGCCGTCGGGATACCTGAAGCTGATTTGTTCAAGCTTGATGCCCTGCCGCAACGGATCGGGAACAGGTTTCGGATGCGGCAGATCAGTGATTTTAGGTTTGACTTCAAGAAATTCGTAGAAATCTCCGATCAGCAGGGTGTCCTCATACAATCCCGCCAGCCCCCGCAGCATGGTCCAGAGAAACCCTTGCGCACGCTGGAAGGCCATATAATACATGACCAGATCACCCAGGGTGATGCTGCCTGACAGGGTTCGATAGGCGATAAAGGCAAATGAGCCGAAAACCGCAACCGTGCTGCTGGCTTCCGTGATCAGTTCGGCAACGGAACGTCGGGTGGCGATATGCAGCCGTTCTCGGATAAGCTGTTCCCTGTCCCTGCGGAACCAGCCGCTGAAAAGCGTCCCTAAGTCAAACAGTCGAATCTCCTTGGCATACCTGTCTTCGGTCAGCACCTGTTTGAAATACCAGGAACGTCGGTCGGCGGAGGTGCGGCCTCGTTGCCAGCGGTACATTTTATCGGTGAATTTCAGGCGGACGATGATTCCGGGGACGGCGGCCAGCAGAAGAACGAAAACTACACCCCAGTGAAAGGAAAGCAGCAGACCCGACATTGCTAATAAGGAAATCCCGTTTTGGCAGATGTTTTACAGATCATGTATGATACGATAAGTTCGGTGCGGAGCCTCCTTTTGAGCACGATGGAGCTTGTCATAGTATTGTGCGTTCTCATAACATGCCAGATCAACTTCAAGGGTTTTTGCATGAAGACGATAGTATACCCGGTTGGCTATTTTCAGGGTCTGTGCCTGATTGACAAGCTGGCTTATATTTCGGAAAAAGGCACTACTCAAGGACACCATGCCAGCAAGTGCAATGAGGAAAACGACTTCCCCGAAAGCTGTCTTATCTCCTGCCGCCAACCCTGTTGCCGCAGCAGAATCCACGATCAGCTTTAACAAGTAGAGCATCAGCAGGGGAAGAACACCCTGTATGATAAAAAGCAGCAGAACGATTACTATCCAGATCGGGCCGCTTTGCCAAATAAAGTGCAGTGATTGTTTAAGGTGTCCAAGCCGCCGGATTGCATCGGATGGTGGTTGCTGAGCATTCATACCGTCGGCAGATCAATCTTGTGATGAGCCTATTGCGGGCTGTTCATTCGCCAGCCGAACAAAATCAATCATTATTCTGCCTATATCAGTATTGTCCTGTATACCTCCCAAGTAACGGCTTCCCGGTCCGAAGGCGAACAAGGGGACCATTTCAGCTGTATGATAATCTGTGGTAAAGTCAGTGCCGGTTATTGTTTTTTCTTCCACTGATCCGGCCTCAAGTGCATAGCCCCCTGTTGAGTGATCCGATGTAACGACCAGCAAGGTGGACTGATTCTGTTCAGCAAAATCGAAGCCGACTTTTACAGCCTCATCAAAATCAAGGGTTTCCTGAATGAGCCAGTCGCTGTCATTCTTATGGCCTGCCCAATCAATCTGCGAACCTTCAACTATGAGGACAAACCCACGAGTATTTTTTGACAAGATTGTCAATGCGCTCTTGGTCATTTCAGTCAATGAGATATCCCGACTACTTGCTTTAGGAAGATGTTTTGGTGCAAATAAACCGATAACGTTTTCAGATGAGGTCAAATCACTGAATTCCGATGTTGAAGTAACGATACGATGGGTTCGGCTGAGTTGAGCAATCAAGTTTTTTTCATCATTCCTCATGCTGTTGGGACTGGATTGAGGAAGAAAATAGGCGAAACCGCCTCCAAACAGGACATTAATTCCGCTTTGTGCAATGGCCTCGGCAATATGATTATAGTGATTCCAGTGCCGTACATGAACGACGAAGCTCGCCGGGGTAGCTTCAGTGACGCTTGACGTCACTACTATGCCAGTTGACTTTCCGTTTTCATGGGCATATTCAAGCAAAGTTTTGAGAGACATCCCGTCAGGACGGCATGATATAGCACCCTTATTAACTTTATAGCCGGTTGCAAGCGCAGTGGCGGCAGCAGCAGAATCTGTTACAAAGGAGTTTGCGGCATGAGTGGTTATCAGCCCTGTTGTTTTAAAACGTTCGAGGTTGAGCTGCCCCTTCACTGTTTTGGCGGCAGTTATATGAGATATGCCCATTCCGTCGCCGATAAAGAACAGGATATTTTTCGGTAATTTCCCCTGATAATGCTTTGGAACCGGCCAAGGCTTTTTTTGGGGGCCGCACCATACAAAAGTACTTGTATTCCCAGTACCCTTATTCTTGTTTTGATACGAAAAAAAACAAAAAACAGCTCCTGCAAAACATAACAGAAAAGCGACGAAAGCAGGTAGACTGAAAAATATATTGTTGTATTTTTTGTTAGTTAACAATTGATATTGCAATTACTCCATTTATACATCATTTCATCTATTTCATTTTTACTGTAGAAATGTTTAGCATATCTTGATGAATAAATTTTTTTACAAATGTTTTGATTTAGCGTAAAGTTGTCAACTACATTTTTATACAACTTCCCATTTTCTTGTTCTGATTGGATATTAGAATTGACAATTTCAATATCCATCTCACTTTCAAAAAAACTATTTAATGCAAAATTAAAACAACTATTCAATTTTTCCATTTTTAAAATTAATAATTTTAAACTGTCATTTTTAATAATAGTAAATCCGTTATCATGATCAAAAGGATATGAATATACGTCAAGATTGAACATCCTTTCGAATTCATTCTTAAACCAATTGCATGTATAGCTTCTTGATTCATTATAAAATCTAAATTTCATCCGTAAACATTTAACAGCCTTTTCTTCTTTTATATTTCCGTTTTTGTCAACAAGCTCAGGATGAAATCGATTGATTTCATAAAAAAATTCAGAAATTTCCCTTCCAACAGGATCTCTCACGAGTGTTATTACCTTCCACTGGACATTGGTGCTTTTATCTATTCTTTTACGGAGTATTTTGCTCTGCTTGAGGTGATTAGGAACCCTTTTTTTTCTCAAACCTAAGTACAGTTCTTCAGTTTTTTTTATACCAAAATCAGAGAGAAAATTAACTTTATAAACAGAGTTAAATAAGTTGCCATTTATAATAGACCTATAAACAGTTGTAGAACCAGCCTTGCCCATAGAATATACAATACCTATATTGTCACAACCTACTGTAATATCATCGAACAACACCTGCCCACCTTTTATGTCAAGGGGTTGAAATAAGTTCGTCAAGTATTCCAACAGTATCTACATTAGTATGAGCATTTTGTATAAGCTTATATACAGGTGCATCAGCTACGACCCTATTAATAATATTTAAAAAGTTATCATACGGTCTTCCGGTTTCTAATTTGACGATAATTCTTTCGTAATACTCGTATGGTAATAGGCGATTTAAAAGTTGCTTTGACAAATATGCCACTGCTTCATCTTTAGATAGTGGCACCAATTTTGATTTGGTTGTATCTTTTGAAAAGACAGGGACGAGAAAGCACTTCACTTTGGCACAGGGTTGAATGCAACATTTAGCCATTGAAACAAGATGTCGTGGAGTAACATAAATACGAGTGTGGGGATTATTAAGTTCTCCATCATTCATTATCTTGTTATCACCACATTGAAGAATTTGCTCTTGATCTAACAAACTCTGCATCGCCGGAAAGTGCTGTAGAGTCCCTGTGCGTATTCCTGCTGAGACAGGTAACCCATACATCTTTAATTCTTTATTTTTATAATTAATAAATACTTTATCATTACAATACCATCGCCATTAAAGCACCTCTTCTGGCGTATTAACTCGCCCAAGAACGGCTACTTGATTAGCGATGGAT
>JAABTP010000134.1 GCA_011389815.1 Desulfobulbaceae bacterium
CAAGAACGAATTGCCAAAACACTTAACATGCTGATTTCAAAAGGATTATTTTCTCGGTATCGCAAAGTTGGGCCAAGATCTGGGACCATATCTTCAATGGCTTGAGTTTGTGATTTTCCCATTGCTTTGCATGGTCATGCATTGTACCTTAAATGAACTATCTATATACTATGAAGGAGGTTGTTGTGCAGGATGGTCCAGAGCTTCGTCAGCAAAAAGACGATGCAAATGATGAATTGGTTTCAGTACATATTCGTTTTCAGCCTGAGTACGCAGAGTTGATCAGAAAAGCGTGTATTGATTTGAAGTTAACGCAGCGGGAGTTGCTTGAAGAATGTATGAAAAGATCCCTTGGGGATCCAAGTGGGATTTTTGATGATCAGTGAGTAATGGAAAAAGTCCCGTACCTTGCTTCAGGAAGAAAATACTAATATCAGCGTGATGCAATGACGCCGACCCAAAAAATACTTTTCTTTTTCATTCTTCTGTTTTTCAGCTCCTCGCTTGCCTTGGCTGATAGGGCTGGGCCTGTCCAGTCACCAGTGAGTTATCGTCAGATCAGCTTTAATGGGGAAATGCTGGCCCAGGAAATCGCCCAAACAACCGGGCTGGCCCTTAATCCCATCCTCTGCATGTCTGCCTTGGGTGCATATCATTATTTTTCTGTACCAGAACGGGGTCGTGCTGACTTGCCTTGGTATGTCCTGCCCCAATTCTGGGGACCTCTGGCGATTCTGTTGGGGATGATTTTTCTTAAAGATACCTTTGGAGCGGCCTTTCCCAAGCTGTTAAAATCTCCTCTGGATGCCGTTGAAATCCTCTTTGAAAAGAATACCAGTGCCCTTATCGCCCTCTCGGTCCTGATAAGTTCGGTACAGCAGGGGCAGTTTCAGCAATTAGAGCATCTTGGTCAGCGGGCGCACGATTTTCTGTTTCCAGTGGCTCTGGCAGCTGGTTCCGCAGAAGCCGCAGTACATTCCGGGCTTGATGTTTTCTTGATGAGCCTGACCTCAGTAACGGCCATCATGATATTTATTGTGGTCTGGGTTCTTTCCCAGGCCTTTAACGTGCTGATTCTTCTCTGTCCCTTTTCTCTGGGCGATGCCATGTTGTCTGCGGCCAAGAGTTTGCTGGTAGTCCTGATCATCGCTTTGTCCGGGACTTATGCTGGTGCGTTTTTAGCGGTTCTGGTCATTGCCCTTGCCCTGTATCTTTTTCCGAAAACCCTGCGCTTGGTGGTCTTTGGTACGATTATGTCCCATGATCTGGTCTTTTATAAGCTGTTGCAGAGCAGAGAAGGGTCGTTACCCACAGATGGGGTCAGGTGCTTTTCCAGCTGTTATCTCGGCCCTGTTCCTCCTTTGACCTTTGGGAAACTTGCCCTGAATAACGGAGTGTTGCACTTCTCTTATCGTTCTTTTCTCTTTTTTACCCGTAAAACCATCAACACAGGGATTGTGCCAGCAGATTGCGAGGTACTTCGGGGGATACTTTCTCCAGTACTTGTTATGCAGGAGGATGGGGGGCAAGTGCAGCTCTTCCGGGTTCGCCCTAAATTTTATCGAGAGAGCCAGCAGGTGGCAGAGTTGCTTGGGGTGAAATGGACTGATGAAGCAGTTATTGTCAAGCGCTTGAGTGGGGCTGTGCAGTGGTGCCTAGGAGTGCTGCGCAAGGCACCACGACTGGATGTTCCGAGTGTATCAGTCTAACAGTTTTGATCTGACGTGGGAAATCAAGAATATACAGTTGTGGATGAAGAAATGCCACCGACTGAATAAAAATATTGACAAAAGCAATTAATAGATATTAGTCTGTATACTTCATACGTACAATGGTACGTAGTATCCATACTTTCTTTCTGGTGGAGGAGCCGGAAAGTTGAATAAAGCCACAACCGCCGTGAGGCGGTGTCGGAAAGCCAAGGGTCTCCAGTAAGGAGACAGCCGGTCACCTACTTTTCTATACCTGTCAGGAGGTATGTTATGGAGTCATCAGGAAGAGTGTACACTCAGTCCGTATTTCTTAATTGTTTTCGAAAAGTCACTTCTGGTTGCCGGTTGTCTTTTCCTGCCTCACGTCTTGTTCGGTCTCTCGGTTTTTCTTTTTTTCTTTCGCCTCTTCTTTTTTTGTTCCTTCTCGCCGGTTGTTCCGGTGATGATGTGATGATCGAACTGACAGGGCGGATAGATCAGAGTTTGTCAGCAGGTGCGAAAGCCTGTCTTGATATTTCGGGAAATGGTCAGTGTGATCCCGACGAGCCTTCCGCTCAGATCAGATCCGACGGCACATATACTATTAGTATTCCGGTCGAGAGCTTCGGAGAATTTCCCATCGTGGTTGAGTCGGTTTCCCCTTCTGACAGTTCACAGCAAAAAACGGTCAAACTCTCCGCACCGGCAGGGAAGCACGAGTTCGTCTCGCCGGTGTCCACAGCTGTACAGAGCAGGGTGTATGAGGGCAGTAGCCTTCCTGATGCGGAAGCAGATGTTCGTTCCAGCTATTCCCTGCCTGAAAGTATTGATCTCTATACCGACTATCAGCAAGACGCTGTCAATCCAGAAACTGTCCGGGCCTTGATTGAGGCGGTTGATGAGATCGGGGAAGACTTAGGAATTGAGGTGGTTGAGCAGGCAGATCCTGCTGAGGAAGTTGCTGCTTCGCGACGGGTTGGGGTGCGGAGGGCCAGTGATGCAAGTAGTGCAGGAACGAGCGATTCTGTTTCGTCCTCTGTTACAACGATTGCTGTAACGAACAATAATGATGCCGAGGAGGTGCAGGGGCAAAGTGCGGGTGAGCGGGGGGTTGTTGCTGCCTCAGAAGAGTTGTCCAGTATACCTGATGTTAATATGACAGTTTCCTCAGATGAACCTTGTCCTAAGATTGTCTGGCGTGAGGATGTTAATATACCTACTTCTGTTCCAGCAGGCACATCAGTAACTTTTAGTTGGAAAGTAAAAAATGTTTCTGACTGTGATATGGTAAATCATCACTTAGGTTTTGACGGTTCTGTTCCAGCGGTCTCAAGCAGCTCTGATGCTGATTTTGGAGGTGAAAATCACCCCTCTTTTACCATCAATTCAGGAGACACAAAAACTATAAAAGCAACTATGGTGGCTGCACCTGATGAGGTCGGTACCTTTTTTCAGGTTTACTATGATTTCTTTACATCCAATGGTACTCAACTCAATGATTTACCCTTAGGAGGGCTACATGCAGACTTTACAGTCACAGCCCCTCCTGTAGAACCCACCACCCTTATCTCCCCTTCAAACAACAGAACAATTGATACAGATTCCCCGACGTTGAAATGGACCTCTGTTGATGGTGCGAGCGTATATCGTGTCGTTCTGAGTGAAAACAGTTCCTTCAGTGGACTGAATGACGATGGTTCGAATACATCCTGCGACAGCAGCTGCCAGACTGTGACGTTAGGTGATGTGACATATCCGGTCGGATCGGATCTGACGGTGGAATTTGACAAGACCTACTACTGGAAGGTGCGCGATGATGCCTCCGGCCAATGGTCATCAGTATTCCAGTTTACAGTTGGAGAAAATGGAGAGCCACCTCCTGTAGAGCCACCTGAACCTGAACCTTGGGAGTGCTCCGAACGAGAGCCTCTCTATGATAACTGGGAAGAACCCGCCAGCGGACTCGGCCCGGATTTTACTCATACTTGGGGATTGGTCAACAATACCGGCTGCCCGATGAACAACTTCACCATCGGCAACCCGGAGGTCTTTCTCTGGACAGGCGGCACGTCCTATGTCCCTTACTCGGCATCCGTCAGCGGCACGTACACTAAATTCTCTTTGGCTGCAAACGGCGGAAAAGACAAAGTTACAGCTAATTTCAACTTTGAGCTTCCTGCCGAGGGTATTTATCGGATCTTTTTTGATATTATAACGGAAAACGGCGATGTCCTGCCGTATCTGCCTGATAGCACTGCTCCTGGGCATGGACGGCTGTACACCGATGTAGGGCGCAGCATTGGTGGTTGTTTTGCCCCCGAACCGGCAATTAACTCTGTGGATCATGTTGACTTGGGCAACGGTCAAGTTGTGGTCAGTGCGGAAGTGGAAAATGTCTCGGAAGATCCTTCCTTGATGACCAACGATAATGAATCGACCCTGGAGAGCGACTCAAACGGCAATTATAACGGCGGCGATGACGCTGATAAGGCTGACAGTACCAATAAAATCGAGGTTATTGGAGAATGTGACCAGGACGCTTTTCTTGAATATTTCTACCATACCGGTCGTTCCGACCTGTTCGGCAAACACTGCAAGGCAAATGCTTGCGGCGGATCAGTGGAATTTATCGGCGATCCGGTCAACACCGCTATCGGTAATTTCATCCAGCAGGAAATGGATGGCGCTGTAGCAGGTCCCGGCGACAGCACGATTCGGCTGCAAAGAACCTATAACTCCCAGGCCGTACTCTGGACTCCGGCCTCCAAACGCCGTTATTTCCCGGACGGTTTCGACGAAGTTGTGGCGGAACCGCCGCAGTATTTCGGTAAAGGCTGGACCTCGGAACTAGGCCAGTATCTGCTGGAAATCGACATGGCCCCGGCCTTTGAGGGCGTGCAGATTCTCTTTGCCGACGGCCATACCGCCAATTTCAAGAAAACAGGCGACCGCTATATTTCGGACACGCCGGGCAACTTTAATGTCATCACCAAGGAAGGCGATGAATTCGTCCTGCGGGATACAGATTGCCAATGCGCCCTGGAGACCAAGCGTTTTGACAGTGAAGGCCGGTTGATAGCCCTGGTTGACCGCAACGATAACCGGATCAACCTCATCTATGACGGCGATAAGCTGGCTGCTGTGGAAAACACCGCCGGTCGCCGGATCAATTTTGAAGTCAATGCGGAAGGACGCATCACAGAGGCCCGTCTGCCGGAAAACATCACCCTGCGCTATGAGTACACGGATGATATGCTCACCGCCTTTGTGGACGGTCGGGGCAACCGAACCCAATATCAATACGACGACTTGGGCCAAATGACCGGGATCATCTCCGCCAAAGGGCACTCTGTTGTTCAGAACAGCTATGATGAGGAATACCGGGTCAGCGAACAGACCGTGGGTGAGAGCGAGATGTACATCTACAGCTATACGGACGGTCAAACCACGGTGAGCGATTCCTACGGCAATGCCCATGTCTACCATTATGACGAGGAGCTGCGCCTTGTCCGCACCGACTATCCCGACGGCACAGCGGAAGAATTCACCTATGATGAAGACCTGAACCGCACCAATCACCAGAATCAGGCCGGTTCCCAGTGGACCTGGACCTATGACGACCAAGGCAACCGCCTGACCGCAGACGGTCCGCTGGGCTGGCATCGGGCCTGGGAATACAACGAGCGTAATCAGGTCACCCGGATGACTGAGAAGGTCAATGCGACCACGGAACGGGAAACCACCTTCAGCTACGATGACAACGGCAACCTGACCGGGTTCTGTCTGCCCCTGGGCGACTGCGGTTCCATAAGCTATGATGCCCACGGGCTGCCTTTGGTCATGACCGATCTGCGCGGCAACACCACAAGTAACGCCTATGACGAGGAAGGCGACCTGATCAGCGTTACCGACCCGGAGGGTGCAGCCACCAGCTTCAGCCATGACGATCTGGGCCGAATCATCGGCAAAACAAAACCGCTTGGTAACTCGTATAGCTACACCTACGACAACAACTCCAACCTCATTGCCGTGGACGGCCCCCTGGGTTTTCATATCGGTTACGAGTACGATGCCAATAATAATCTGACCACCTCCCTTGACCCCAACGGCGGGGCGATCAAATACGCCTGGACCGCTTCGGACAGCATTGCCGCAGTCACCAACCAGCTAGGATTTACCAGCTCATTTGCCTACGGCCTGATGAACGAGCGCACGGGTCGAATCGATGCCGAAGGACGGCAGTGGAGCTATAGCTACGATAATATGCTCCGGGTCACCGATGTCAGCGGCCCGCTGGGACTGCATCAGAGTTTTGCCTATAATGCCTTGGGCCGGATCACCGATGCCACGGACCCGGAAAATCGCATCAAGCATGTGGAATACGACGCCCTGGGGCGTCCCCTGACCATAACCCGCAACTACCTGCCCGGAGCCGGTGAAGATGCGGACACCAATGTGACCACCGCCTTTACCTATGACCTGCTGGGCAACCGGCTCTCGGTCATTGACCCGGAAGGATACGTGTTCAGGTCAGAATATGACCTCCAGAACCGGCTTCGGACAAAGCAGGATGCAGAAGGCTACGAGTGGGAGTACAACTACGATCCTATGGGCAACCTGCTCTCTGTCCTCAATCCGCGCGGCTATGCAAGCAGCTATGCCTACACCCCGACCAACCGCCTCCAGTCGGTCAGCAACCCGGAAGCGCATACCCGTACCCTGGCCTATAATGGCAACGGCAAGCTGACCCAGGTCACCGATCCCATGGGAACGGTCACCTCCTTTGCCTATAACGAGCTGGATCGCCGCAGCGAGGTGATCAGGAACTACCAGCCTGCTGTTGCTCCTGATCAGCAGACCAATGTCAGCAGTAAATTCGAGTACGATTTGGCGGGCAACCTCCGTTTTGTCACCAATCCCCTGAACCATCAGGCCGAGATCCGCTACGATGCAGCCCATCGCCGCAGCGAAATGATCGACTTTGAAGGCGGCACCACCCGCTTTGCCTACGATAAGGTCAATAACCTGCTCAAGGTCACGGATGCTGAAGGCAATGCCACTGCGTACAACGTGGATGAACTGGACCGTTTGATCGCGGTCACCAATGCCGAGAACGAAACCACCGGTTACAGCTATGATCTGGTGGGTAATCGCACCAAATTAATCGAAGCGGATGACACCGTGACCCTGTACGAGTTTGACGGGGTCTATCGCCTGAACCGGGTCCATGAAAACTATCGTCCGGGCCTTGATCCGGGTAATGATGTCAATGCGCTCACCGCCTACAGCTACGACAGGCGGGGCCTGCTCACCGGCATCATCAATGCCAACGGGGCCGAGACCCTGTTCGAGCATAACGGGGTGGGCAAACTGATCAAAGAGATCGACCCGCTGAATAAGGTCTGGGAATATGCTTATGATGGCAACCGCAACCGGATCAGCCGCAGGGATGCCAAGGGCGAGCTGACCGAGTACAGTTTTTATCCTGATGATATGCTGGAGCAGATCAGCTATGCCGACGCAAGCACTGTGGCCTATCAGTATGATGCCAATAATAACCGCATCGGGATGAACGATACCTTGGGTGAGACCTCCTGGGCCTTTGATCCCCTGAACCGGGTCACGGAACAGAATGATCCTTTTGCGAGGGTGCTGGGCTATCAGTACGATGCCGCCTCCAACCGCACCGGCATAACCTACCCGGACGGCAATCGGGTGGGCTATGCGTACAGTCCCAATAACTGGCTGCAACGGATGACCGATCCGGCAGGTCAGGCCATCGAATACAACCGCGATCTGGTGGGCAATCTGACCCGGATCGTCAATCCCAACCAGACCGAGACCACCATTGCCTATGATAAGGTCTACCGGACCTTGGAGCGGATCAACCGCCAGGTCACTCAGGGCGGCAAGACCAACAGCGGCTTCAAGTACAGCTATAACGAGGTTGGTCATATCACCGAGGCAATTAAGGAATACGGCTGGCGCAAGCCCTCTGTGGTCACTGAGGCCTACGAGTATGACGGCCTCCATCGCCTTGCCTATATGAGCATGTCACCGATCAAGAATAACGGCGGCATGGTGGAAACAGCCTACAGCTACGATCCGGTGGGCAATCGCCTGAGCTGGGAGAGCAACGACGACCTTCAGACCAATACCCCCTATGACGGCTTTTACCGCAGCTACGAGTACAACCCGGCCAATCAGATGCTGGCCATGGAAAATGCTGCGGATAAGAAGAACGATGATTTCGCATACGAGTACCGCTTTGACGCCAACGGCAACCGGATCAACCGGCAGCTGATCGACCGGAACGGCCCGCAGTACGGGGTGGATTACAGCTATGACCCGGAAAACCGCCTTGTCCTGGCCCAGGATTACCAGATTGTCGGCGGAAGCAAGAAAGAAGCAGCCCATCGTATCGACCGGGCCTTCACCACCCTGGAATACGACGGCGGCGGTCGCAGACTGGTCCAGCATTACGATCCCAAACAGGGCGGCAACGGGGTGGATAAACGGGATGAGTATGTGTTTGACGGGCTTGATCCGGTGGCGGAGTACGATATGCTCAACGGCCAGCGCACGGATTATTACCGGGGCGCGGGCAATCACCTGGCCCTGATGCATCAGTACAAAGGCGGTACCCAGGGGCAGATGTACTGGTACCATTATAATAATAAAGGCGATGTGGTCGGCCTGACCAAGCATAACGGCAACTCGCACCATAACTACCGCTATGATCCCTACGGGGCCGTGCTGCCGGAGAACGGTAATTTCACTGATCCGCATAACCATTATACCCTGACTGGTAAGGAGTTTGATGAGAACACCGGGCTGGTTTGGTTTGGGTCTCGGCATTATGAGCCGGAGACTGGGGTTTGGATGGGGCAGGATTCTTATCGGGGGCGGTTACGTGAACCGGGGAGTTTGCATCGGTTTGGGTATATTCATAACAATCCGTTGAATTATATCGATCCTTACGGCTATTTTCTCACGGAGATACTTAAAAAGACTAAGTACGTAAATCCAACATACTGGACATCGCAAGCAATGGATGGTGGTAAGAGTTGGGATGAGGCAATGAGTTTTGGCGATGAGGTTGTTGATCCATTTATAGAAGAAAAGATTATAATGAAGGCTGGTGAATTTACAAGAAAACCTTTGGTTGATTACAATATCAACAAGAACTATTCAATTATTGAGGAGCAAGCGGTGAATAATAATGTCGATCCAGATTTGGTTCGTGCTATTATTACGGAAGAGCAATCCCATTTATTTCCAGGAGAGTCCTTAATTGAATCATATACAAGCAAGGGAAATACTGTCGGTTTGGGGCAGGTAACAGTGGAGTACTTCGGCTATAGCAGGGAAGAATTACTGAAAGATGATATAAACATTGAAGCAATAGCCATGAATCTTTCAGAAGAATCCAAGCGTATTGCAGGTGAAAGAGGTATATGTCCAACGCCTGCAATGATTGCCACTAGATACAATTGTGGGTCTTGTAAAAATGTAACTTCTTATGGCGAGCGAGTTCAAAAATTTTATAGCGATATAAAAGAAAAATCGTCAGATAAACAAGAGAGTAGTATTGTCGAAGAAGTGGTTGACTCCATTAACAGAGAAGCAGATAAGAGTATAAGGGAGATAAAATGGAACCTTATGCGATGCACCCCTGATAGTTTATTTTGTCAAATGTATTTTCGTTAGCCGGGTAGGTCCGCTAGAGTGCAACGAAAGCAGCCGGTTCTTTGCTCGGATTGTCTGATTTCGTTGTACTCAATCAAGACCTACATGCCTGCGTAATGACGATAATGCACGGGTCGGGGTGATCATTCGGAATTCGGTAGGGGCGGATCCCCGTGTCCGCCCCGTTCATCCGCCATCCCGGTATGTTCCACCAGGGCGTAACCGTTCAGACCCCTCTCATTTTTTTTACGCAGCAAGAGGCAGAGGAGGCACATCCAGCCCCTGGCGCCGAGC
>JAABTP010000135.1 GCA_011389815.1 Desulfobulbaceae bacterium
AGCTGGAAAAAAAAATTTCGGTAATTAAGTTATCCCGCTTGAATGTTTAGGTGTTTTTTTACGAGCTGAATTGCTGTATTTTTTCATACAAACAGCATAAATGGGGAGAAAAACGCAAAGCAGGGCGACCCAAGGATCGCCCCTGCACAACTTAGCCTAAGCACCACAGCAGAACACGCTCAGGAAGACGATCCCGAATCACTGCGGAAACAAGTATATTAGTGTCAATGACGACTTTCACGGGCACTCCGAACCTTATCAACTTCCGCTTCTATATCTTCATCAGAAAGCGTTGAGGACTGCGGCAGGCCCTGAACATGTTGCATAAGATTCTGCCACGAGCTGACTCGTTCTTCCGGCTGCCGACTCTGCTCTATTATCACTATCTCCAATAAAGCACCTTTCTGAAACGGCAGGCGGTCAAGCACCAGTCGTCCTGATGAATCAACTTCCGCGTATATTTTATATGCATTCATGACAGGGCATTGGTTTAATTTTAACTTCTTTTGTTGTGTTCGAGCAAGACCGATCATAGAAATAAAGGGCGTTCAAAAGGATCGCCCCTGCGCACCTTAGATCAAACCAACCGCCTTCATCGCTGTGATTAACTTATCCAGCGATCCCTCATCCATACCTGTCATGGGCAAGCGAACATCTGGGCTGGCGATCTTACCCAGAAAATGCAGGCCCAGCCGGATACTTACTCGCTTTTGATTCCAGTAA
This sequence comes from Desulfobulbaceae bacterium, assembly GCA_011389815.1. Taxonomy (GTDB): domain Bacteria; phylum Desulfobacterota; class Desulfobulbia; order Desulfobulbales; family Desulfobulbaceae; genus Electrothrix. The sequence continues at coordinate 724 of JAABTP010000135.1, forward strand.
GGGCGATAATCCGATTCTTGAAGTCTTCATATTCTTCCCCCTCACCGGACTTCAGAGCAGATATCCGATAGAATCTGTTGGTTGAAGGAGACTCTTTGGCCGCCATATTCATATCAATCCTATCTACGTTCACAACAGTCCAGCATTCAACATATCCATCTGATTTTGCTTTTTGATGGCTTTTTTCTGCTTCGCCAACGCGATTGTGAATATTGGAAAAATCTGTTCCGCCTTTAACCTCAATGGCAATAAGTTTACGGATACTGGTTGTATTCATTTCCTCACAGATTACAATATCCGGGTCAGGAGCAAATTCTATTGATACCTTTCTTCCTGCTGCGTTGACTATGTGCATTGTACTCTGTGTCGACCGTGTTGCAGCATGTTCAACAATATTATGAATTGCCTCAAACACGTCAATAATACCGGCAACACCTTTTTTCACATTGGCTCCGCCCCGGAGCTGTGGGCCAACGGTGAGCAACGTCAAATCATCAAGTAATTCTTTGCTTACTCTATCAACGCCTATCCCATCAAGTAGAGCACATGCGCTATCAATCATACCTCTACACAAGTCTGCCAGCTTGTCTTTGTTCCTGAAGGTTAACGTGCCTTTCACCTCCATTGACTTGAAGCCGGAGCTTCCAAATTTCTTCGTGTAAAATTCTTTCTGGCTGAACCCTAGCAACAGCCGATAATATCCCAACAAAAAAGGGTTTGCCTCTAACATACATGGAACTGGAAACACCAACTCCCCCCGAAGGCCACATTTTGCCAGTGCCTTCAAGTTGTCTTGCGGCACATATTGAGAAAGTTGTTTATCAAGAATTGCAATGTCTATATCATCAACTGTTTTACTCAGCGCATCCTGAAGGTAAATCGTTCTTATTTGTCCCAGAGCAAAAGAAAAGTCGATCTGTAATACTGGTTCAGGTATGTTTATCTCAGACATTACGCTGCAATCTTTATGATTCTATCTTCTGCGGCACTCAGTCTGTCTGCCGCCAATTCGACGTATTCAGGATTCAGCTCTATGCCTATATATTTTCTTTGCTGTTCCACGCATGAAACCCCTACAGTTCCAGAACCAAAGAAGGGGTCCAAAATATAATCATCCAGCTTAGTAGACGCCAAGATGCAGGGCAGAATTAATTGGCTCGGAAATGTGGCGAAATGGGCTCCGGGAAATCCCTTTGTATTGACGTTCCAAACGCTTCTACGGTTACGAAGTTTTCCATTTAATCCTTTTTCTTTTACATCTTCATAGTTGTAATAATATCGTTCAGACTTGGTCAGCATAAAGAGATATTCATGCGCCCGTGTTGGTCTGTCTTTGACGCTTTCAGGCATTGCGTTAGGTTTATGCCAGACAATATCACTCCTCAAGTACCATCCATCATCCTGAAGAGCAAACGCTAACCTCCAGGGAATCCCTTGAAGGTCTTTAGGTTTTAAGCCTTCCGGGGTATCAGGTCGTACCGACATTGCCCGTGCAGGATTTTTTTTATCGTTGGCACGATAACCACGATTACCGCTGGTGTACCCGTCACCAATGTTTAACCACAAGGTTCCGTCGTCACGAAGAACTCGTTTTACCTCATTAAAGATTGCAACGAGATGATTGAGAAACTGAGGCAATGTGTCTTCCAGCCCTATCTGTCCGTCAATCCCGTAATCACGAAGCCCCCAGTAGGGAGGAGAAGTAACAACGCATTGAATTGACTGCGCCGGAAGCATTCTAAGCGCGTGTAAAGCATCTCCTTCGATGATTAACGAATCATCAAGAGTGAGGATCTCAGGTGAATCAATTTTTTGATATTTCATTGCCCAGGCAATCCTCCTGTACATGCAGTGTTCTTGGAAAGGGAGCTTCAGAAGGGCGATCACAAGGATCGCCCCTGAACACCTTAGATCAAACCAACCGCCTTCATCGCTGTGATCAACTTATCCAGCGATCCCTCATCCATACCTGTCATGGGCAAGCGAACCTCTGGGCTGGCGATCTTACCCATCAGGTGCAATCCTTTCTTGGCCGGGGCCGGGCTGGGATAGCAAAACATGGTTCCCATCAGCGGAAAGAGCTTGTAATGGATCTCATTGGCCTTGGTCAGATTACCTGCCAAAGCCGCTTCCATCAGCTCAGACATCGCCTTGGGATAGACATTAGAGGTCACAGAGATAACCCCTTTTCCACCAATAAGGGTGGTCGGCATACTGGTGAAATCATCACCAGACAGGATAATAAAATCGTCCGGGCAAAGACGAATCACCTCAGAAATCTGGTTCAGGCAACCGCAGGCTTCCTTAATACCAATAACATTGGGCAGTTTGGCCAAGCGGGCAACCGTTGCCGGGGCCATATTGGTTACCGTGCGACCCGGCACATTATAAAGCACCATAGGAATATCCACGGTCTCAATAATGGCTTCAAAATGCCGGTACAGGCCTTCCTGGCTTGGCTTGTTATAATAAGGAACCACAGACAGCACAGCATCAGCACCGCTGGCCTTGGCAGATTCGGTCAGCTCAATGGCCTCTGCAGTATTGTTGGCCCCGGTTCCGGCAATGACCGGTACTCGTCCATCAACCACCTGAACAGTGAGTTCAATAACCCGCTTATGTTCGTCAAAGCCCAAGGTGGCTGATTCACCTGTGGTTCCACAGGGCACCAGGCCGTGGATGCCGTTATCAATCTGGAAATTAATCAGATCAATGAGACCTTGTTCATCAATCTTGCCGTCCTGCATCGGGGTGACAATGGCGGTAAAGGCACCCTGGATATTTTTTCCTGTTATCGTCATCACTCTTCTCCGTTATATGAAAGTATGGCTTTCATATTTTATTGTCCCTCCCCAGAAGGAGAGGAATGGAATTTATTAATATGAAACGACTCCGTGATTCTTCGAATAATCGCTTCATGTTCATGCGTTGTTGCCCACCCCAAAGGGGAGAGGGGGAGCTTAAAGCAACGCCTCAGCATTAAATGCTCCAGAATAAATGGTATGGGCTGGTCCTTTGAGGAAAACATTATTCACAAGATGATCCTGCCCGCCCTCCTGCTGTAGATCAAAGAGAATTGTTAATTGATCATTGCCTGAGGTAATGATATCCACAGGTGAGGCCGCCTGATCCAACAGGGCAGCAATAATGGCACAGGCCGCAGCCCCGGTACCGCAGGCCAGGGTCTCATCTTCCACACCCCGCTCATAGGTTCGAACCTTAATGCCCTCTCCTTGGTGCTGAGCAAAGTTCACATTGGTTCCGGCAGGCATAAAAGCCTGGTGATGGCGAACCAGACTTCCTAATGAACGAACATCTGTTCCATCAATATCATCAACAAAGATCACCGCATGCGGCACGCCAGTATCAATACTATGGACAATGTACTCCTGATTTTCCAGCATAATGCGTTGATCCAGCTTCAAACCAAAGGGGTCTGTCATCCTGACCGCAACATCCGTGTCCGCAACACTGGCCTCAATAATACCTGCCAAGGTGGCAAAACGCATTTCAGCTGGCGCAATACCCTGTAAAAAGGCAAAACGGGCTGCGCAGCGGGCTCCGTTTCCGCACATCTCAGCAACAGAACCATCGGCATTAAAGAATTGCCATTGGAAGTCTGCCTCTGAGGATTCCTCAATAAGGATCAAGCCATCAGCACCAGCAGAGAATTTTCTCCGACAGACCTTGGCAGCAAAATCAGCCATAGCCTCTGGGGCAAGCAAAGGTTTACGGTGGTCAATAAGAATAAAGTCATTGCCTGTACCACTCATCTTCACAAAGGGAACAGGGAAATCAGGTGTCTGCATGGTTATATTTTTATCTGTAAGGGAATCTATCTCTATGAAAAAGTGTTTTTTAAAAGCCACTATATAGCCTTTGCCTGCTTTCCTCAATAAAAAATGCCGCTGCCCTGATAAGGCTCTGACAGGCTGAAAACCAGGGGATATCTCTTATATCCTCTCTGCTCTCTCATAAGAACCGGGTGAGATCACCCCATTGAGCGTATTTTCTTGGTAACGGAAGATATAAGAGAATGAATTTGCTCTGCTCTGTTATTTGCAGAGGTAATATCAAAGCAGTACATTGAGCGTATTTGCTGAGGCACCTGGTTTTCCTTTATATTATACAAAACAGGAAGGAGAACAAAGCGGTTGCCCTCTTGTTTTTTCCGATTAAATGCCTGAATGATTTCCTGCTTCATATACGCAGATTGGAGTGAATCACGGGTGAGGAGCAAAATAAATATTTTGCAGGTATTGATTGCTTCCAGCAAAACAGTCTTCCAGAGAGGATCTTCGAGTAACTCAGCCTGTTCGCACCAGGAGCCAATATCATTTTTCATCAGCTCATCTCTAAAAAAACAGGCTATCTTTTCATGGCCTGCTAAAAAACTTATGAATACTTGCCGATCATCTACCTTGATCTTTGCCAGAGGCTGATTCTGATATTCTGGAGTATTTCGGGCAAGACGGACATGCCGTTGTACTGCGGTCATGAATTTGTCTTCAGCAAAAGGCTTGAGCAGATAATTTGCTGCACCGTGCGAATAAAATTCTCCAAATTCTTCAGCAGATAAACGGCCTGACATAACAATGACCTGGGTTCGCCGCCTTTCCCTGGTGAGAAATTTCAGCAGCTCCAGACTGGAATCTTTTGTCCCATCCTGTAAATAGATGTCCAGGAGCACAAGGTCAACCTCACGCCCCTGCAAGGGCAAAGCACCCATAGTTTTTTTTGCTTCTTCCGCAGAAACAAAAAAACGAACATCAAACAGCTTTGGGTCTACAAAATTCCCAATGATCTTGTGGATAAACTTACTGTCATCAACAACAACGACGAAATATTTCATTGATGCTCCGCAGCTGTGGTTTAGCATGAACCTACATTTCAACAATACTCAAAGACTAAAATGCCAGGCCTGAAAAGTAAACAGAAAATCGTGCTTGTTATGGAAAAAAGGTTATATTTCTTACCCCAGGTAAGCGGACAGTAAGGCAGAGCTTGACAGCAATAATGAATAAAGGATACTCTGCTAGAGTTGATAGGTTACTTCGTCAAATGAGACATTGGAACAATATATATGGTCGCCCAGTTGAGTTTAGGCTACTCACCATGCCCTAATGATACCTTTATCTTTTACGCCCTTACCCACGGTAAGACTCCTTGCCGGCATCTTCAATGGGGAGCACCATTCCTTGAAGATGTGGAAACCCTTAATAGCTGGGCTATCAATACCCGCCTTGATGTAACCAAGCTCTCCTTTCATGCCCTGGGCCATGTGCAGAACAACTATACCATGCTCAATGCAGGTGCGGCCCTTGGCCGGGGCTGTGGCCCTCTTCTTATAACACGACCAGAGCAGACAACAGTGCCCTCTTCCTGGCGAATTGCCATACCAGGAAAATACACCACCGCAGCTCTTCTTCTCAAACTCTTTCTTCCTGAGCATAGTAAACTGCTTGTTATGCCCTTTGAGACCATCATGGAGGCCATCAATACCGGCAAAGCCGATGCCGGGGTGATCATCCATGAAAGCCGGTTTACCTTTCAAGACCATGGCCTTGTCTGCGTGCAGGATCTGGGAGAATGGTGGGAAAAAGAAACCAACCTTCCTATCCCCCTGGGCTGTATTGCAGCCCGAAAAAACCTTGGTCAGCAAACCATCCGGGAAATAGAGGAAGCCATAGCAGCCAGTCTGCGCTGGGCCTTTGCCCATCCAGACGCCTGTACAGGATATATCAGAGAACATGCCCGGGAACTGGATGAGCGGGTCATCTCCGAACACATCAAACTCTATGTCAACGATTTTTCTCTTGATCTGGCTGAAACAGGACAAACTGCTGTTCAGGAACTCCTGCGTCGAGGAAAAGAAGCAGGCCTGTTTACCGATCCTGCTGTTCTTAACAAGGCATCCTGACTATGGAACAAGAAAAATTGATCAGCAAGCAACGAGAGCAACGAGAACCATGGAAGCAAGCACCGGTATGGGGCTGTATTCTGATTGGCGGGAAAAGCAGCCGAATGGGACGCCCCAAACATCTTATTCAGGAAGATGAAAAAACCTGGCTTGAGCATGCAGTGGAAACCCTGAACCCGTATGTAGAACAGGTGGTCCTTTCTGGTTCAGGAGAAATACCGGAAACTCTGACTGCCTTGCCCCGGATTCCCGATGCCCCTGGACTGGCAGGCCCTCTGGCTGGCATCCTTTCTGTTATGCGCTGGCAGCAAACCGTGTCCTGGCTCGTAATGGCCTGCGACCAACCAGACGTGCAGGCTGAAAGCCTGGAATGGCTCCTTGCCCAACGTAAACCCGGTATCAGGGCTGTGTTGCCCGACCTTCTTGGAGACGGTCATCTTGAACCACTCCTTGCCTGGTATGACTTCCGTTGCCGTCCCCAGTTGGAAACAATCGCAGCCTCTGGTTTCCTGCGGCTCAGTCGGCTGGCAAATCAGGCTGGTGTGTATCATTTTCAGCCTCCTCAACATCTGCACAGCTCCTGGCATAATATCAATACCCCGGATCAATTCGCCCAAACACAACAGGAAGCTTTCCGAAAACTGGAGAAGCCATGTTAATTATTCCTCTTTCCAATAATGGTCCTCAACGACGATTTCCCTGCGTAACCTTTTTTCTTATTCTGCTAAACCTTGGTATATTTCTCTATTTCCAGCATAACGAGCAGCAAAAATACATGCAGGCTGTCTCCTGGGCCCGCTCCTCTGGACTTTTACAAATAGAATTAGAGGTGTATCAGGAATATCTTCAACGCCGCCACCAGGCAATCCCTGATTTTCTCCGCAACACCAAGAAAACAGCTGCCGTTTTTCAGCACCTTATCCAGGATGACCGCTTTCAAGCCGCACTTCGTCAGCAAATCCTGATTCCACCTGGTGATCCCCGTTTTGCAGACTGGTCTCCCAAGCGAAAAAAATTCGAAGACAAACTCAACCAAAGCCTTGCCTATCGTTATGGTTATTCACCAGCCCGGAAGAACTATTTTAACATAACCACCTACATGTTCTTTCATGATAAGGTCATCCTGCTGATCGCAAATATACTCTTTCTTTGGTTTATTGGTTCCTGGATAGAAATAGGGGTCGGTCGCATCCTCTTTCTGGGGATCTATCTCACAACCGGTGTCTGCGCCGGTCTGGCCTTTGGCTTTATCCATCCGCTCAATCAAGGCCCGCTTCTTGGCGCATCTGGTGCCATTGCCGGACTCATGGGAACCTACCTGCTGGTTTATTGCAGCAAAAGGAGCACTGTCCTCTGCTCGCTCGGATTTTGCAGTCGGCACACAACGGTCTTTGGCTGGTTTCTCTTTCCTTTCTGGATCAGTAAAGAAGCCTATCACTTTGTGAATGCCTCAGAGCCACAGATCTTCTCATCGCATCTCGGTGGATTACTGGCTGGCATGATTATCGGCCTTATCTTGCGAACCCATGAGCAACAACAGCCCACTCAAGGAGAACAGCCAGAACCTGTTACAGATCCCTTTGCCTCTGATCCGGGCCAGGACCTTCAGCCCCCGGCTCATCTGACCAAAAAAGAGGTTGCCCTTCTCAGAAAAGAAATGCACAAGGCTGTGGAGGAGGATCCAGCCGATCTCACCGCACTTGCCCGGCTTTTTCATATTGATAAAGCTGATCCCCAAAGCGAGCAGTTCCATAGAACTGCTGGGCAGTTACTTCAAAGACTTGCAACCCTGAAGCGCTACCAGGAACTGTTGGCCTATTTTCAGGAATACAAGCAGGTGAGCACAGCACCCCGCTTACACCCCTCTGTCATGTTGGCCCTTGCAGAGTTCCATATTCGCTCTGGCGCAACAACACAGGCGGCCCGCTTTCTCCTTTTGCTCCTCAAACAGCGTCCACAGTATCCAGGCCTTCCTTCCTGTCTTTTTACCCTGGGTTGTGTTTATTGCGACCAAGGCAGGGAAGAACGGGGTGAAAAATGCTTTCAGCTGATCTGCAAAAAATATCCGCAGACCATTATCAGCCAACAGGCTGAGGAAATGCTGACAACGCCGTATCGTATTGCGATTCGTTAGCAGGAAAAGGGACGAATTCGATTCGTCCCCCCTTTTTTCTTCATACATGTCCGGCACCCCAGCTGATCGGGAAGTCTCCTTCTCCCTCAAGAAGGCCTCTGCCGTGTCTCTTGATTCGGTTGGCTGCTGCTGAACATCATTTCACCACTCCTGAACCGCCGGGGCAGGAACGGAAACAGGAAGTTATCAGTAACCTGCCGAACATGCCGGAGCATGCCCGTGAAAAGGCCTTGGTTTTCACCGGGCCAGTGCTCTACTATTTTATCAATGATCATCTCGGCACCCCGCAGATGGTGGTTGATGAAACCGGGAAGATCGCCTGGCAGGGGGATTACCTGCCCTTTGGTGAGGTTCTAATCCTGCTATTGGACGATATATTTCTGCTGATCCGACTGGGCTTGATGGAGGGATTAATCTTTATGGATACGCAAATTCGTCACCAATAAAATATATTGACCCAACAGGTGAAGCAGCATGTGGTGGAGTTTGTGTTGGCGCTGGTTTTCTGATTGGAGGAATTATCGCATCTAATTCAAGTCATACGGAAACAAAAACATTAACTACACAACCTACAATACCATCGCCATTAAAGCACCTCTTCTGGCGTATTAACTCGCCCAAGAACGGCTACTTGATTAGCGATGGAT
>JAABTP010000136.1 GCA_011389815.1 Desulfobulbaceae bacterium
CTCGGCGCCAGGGGCTGGATGTGCCTCCTCTGCCTCTTGCTGCGTAAAAAAAATGAGAGGGGTCTGAACGGTTACACAGAGGGTGGTCCAACAGGCTGTACGGTTCATCCCCGCATGTGCGGGGAACATTCTGCTCTCGGATTAATTTTTTTTACCCTCAAACGGTTCATCCCCGCATGTGCGGGGAACATACCGTTATGATCAGCATGACAAATATATTCACCGGTTCATCCCCGCATGTGCGGGGAACATTTTACACCTTCCTTAATAAATTATACCGCTATCGGTTCATCCCCGCATGTGCGGGGAACATACCAATTGTATCTACCTTAAAACGAAGGATTATTCAACCCCTTTCTTTTCCACCGAGCATTTTCCGATTTTCCCGGATTCTACACCCTCTCTTTCTCCTTTTATTCCAACAAATTAGAAAAAGTAGTTTCCAACCCCTTCAGTTCCACCGGATTTCCATGTCCTCACAGCAGGTTACATGGTCATTTGCTCTATAACTTTGACAGGAAAAATCCTCCCGGCGTCCCAGCGAGCCTAACAGGAAATGGGTGAGCAGTTATTGTGCTGTCCAATCGGCCTTGCCCGATTGATTCGATCCATCCTCTTCGGAGAGTGCAAAGCCTCCCAGAGGTCATTGCGCTGCTGCAAATTCAGCCAAAACTGTGCTGTATTGCCGAATACCTTGGCCAACATCAGAGCAGTATCAACCGTTACTGATCTCTTGCCGATACAGAGCTCGTTGACGGTCTTTCGGCTTACGCCCATTGCAGCAGCAAGCTGCCCCTGCGTAATTCCCAGAGGCACCATAAACTCCTCGGCAATCATTTCCCCGACACTGACCGGCTGATGTTTAGTGAGTATCATCAGTATCCCTCATCTGTATGTGTGATTATCCAGATAGACGTCATCCGCCTCTCCCCGTTCTGCATCCCAAATGAAAATAAGACGCCATTGGTTATTGACCCGTATAGAGCATTTCCCCAGTAATTTTCCAGACAACCTCTCAAAATGATTGCTGGGTGGGATCCTTAAGTCAGCATCACAAGTTGCATCGTCCAGCAGCTGCAACTTTCGAAACAACCGTGAACGAAGTGCTGAAGGAATTTTCTTGGAATGAGAATCCTCTATGAAAAAGTTCTTTAGCCATTTGTTACGAAAACTTTCTATCATAGTTACAGTGTAACACCCACAGTTACACTCGGCAAGTTCTGATTGCTTACGATTAAGCTCGGCAAGACAATCACATTGAGGACAGGAAATGAATCCGAGAAAGGCTTGCACTTTAGCACTAGGTGAATAATAATTCTCACTTCTTCTTTTTCTTCTTCGACTCCGCTGTTGCCTCGACCTATCAAATGCTATACTGATACACCGTTTTTAACATAATCAAACATTAATGATTTTTCCGATTTCCATTCGTCAGGAGTAAATGCCGATGCTTCAATCGGCGCAACGACCTGATAAATAGCATCGGTTAATATATCAATCCGTTCCCAATAGCTTTTATCCGAAAAACTGGAAGAAATAACCACCAGATCAATATCACTGTCCTTGCGAGCTGTCCCGCTGGCATGAGAACCGAACAGAATCAACTGTTCAACTCGGATATTGACGGATTCCAATACCTTTTTGAACCGCTTTACGGCAACTAAAACTGTGTCTTGACCCATTGCAGCACTTCCTTACTTTTCTTTATCATTTCTCCTGTGATCTCTCTGGTGTATGCAGCCTGTATTTTCGCTAACTTATCCGGGTCGCCAAGCTGACGCAATGTCACCCTTTCTTCTTTTTCTTCTTCGGCTCTGCCGCCGGAACCTCAGCCTTGAGATGCGGAAACAGAATCACGTCCCGGATGGACGGCGAATCCGTGAGCAGCATCACCAGGCGATCAATCCCGATGCCTTCCCCAGCTGCTGCTGGCATACCGTACTCCAGTGCCCGGACATAATCCGTGTCCAGCTCCGGATGGATTTCCTCATCATCGCCGCGCTCGGCAATCTGCTTGGTAAAGCGCTCGTGTTGATCAATGGGATCATTCAGCTCGGAAAAGGCATTGGCCAGCTCCCGACCAGTGATGAAGAGTTCAAAGCGATCTGTAATGCTCGGGTCTTCCTCGTTGCGGCGGGCCAAGGGCGAGACCTCGGCTGGATAGGCCGTAATAAAGGTGGGATCAATGAGTTTTTCTTCCACCAACTGCTCGAACAGCTCAGTCTTGGCCTTGCCCGGCCCGGCATCCGGCTGGAGCTTGATACCATGTTTCTTGGCCAGCCCCATGATAGTACTATCATTCTTGAGAAGTTCAGGTTCAATGCCGCCAACTTCCACCAGGGCCTCATCCATGGTGTAGCGCTTCCAGGGCGGTGCCAGATTCACCGGCATACCCTGATAAATAATCTCTGCAGACCCGCAAACCTGGGTTGCAATGGAAGAAATCATCTCTTCGGTCACCTCCATCAGATCTTCATAAGTGGCATAGGCCTGATAAAACTCCAGCATGGTGAATTCCGGGTTATGGCGGGTGGACAGGCCCTCGTTGCGAAAATTCCGGTTGATCTCAAAAACCCGTTCAAAGCCACCCACCACCAGGCGTTTGAGATAAAGCTCCGGTGCGACACGGAGGAACAGATCCATGTCCAGAGCATTATGATGGGTCTTAAAGGGCCTGGCTGTAGCACCACCAGGAACCGGCTGCATCATCGGGGTTTCCACCTCCATAAAGCCCCGGTCTGTAAGGAACTGACGAATCAACCGAATAATCTCCACCCGCTTGCGAAAGGTTTCCCGAACCTCTGGATTAACAATCAGATCCACATAACGCTGCCGATAACGGGTCTCTACATCAGTCAGGCCGTGAAACTTCTCGGGCAGGGGACGCTGGGACTTGGTGATCATGTACAGCCTGGATGCCTCAATGGAAGGTTCCCCGGTCTTGGTCTTGAACAGCTTGCCTTCTACTCCGACAATATCGCCCACATCCCATTTCTTAAAAAGCTGGAACTCCTCGCCCAGCATATCACGACGGGCATAGATCTGCATTTGTCCGGTTTCATCCTGGACATGAAAAAAGGCAGCCTTGCCGAATTTTCGCAAAGACATGATACGACCGGCCACCCGATAGACCGCATCATCCGGGGCATGGGTTTCCGGTTCCAGGCTCTCTGCCAGGGGCAGGATTTCCCTCACCGGCTGAGGATTTTTAAAATCATTGCTAAACAGATTCACCCCGGCATCAGCCAGGGTCTGGGCTTTTTCACGTCGTTGTTTGAGGAGTTGGTTCTGATTATCCATTTATTGCACTAATGAGTTATGGGTTGTTTCCGACGAGTCAGTAAGAGCCTTGTACCACACATTCATGCTCTCAATTTTTCCAGAAATATTTGTATTATTTTTTAACCGTCCGGCAAAGGTATACCCAGCCCGGGCAAAGGTAATGTTGATAGCCGGGGAGACAGCACGGGCAATGGTATAGGCCGTGTTCATTTTCTCTTCTTGCATGGCCTGTTCCATCTGCTGCAAAAGATGCAACGCAAGATTATACCCTGCCTGCTCAGGCAGGGTGGCAAAGTCTGTCATTTCCACATTGGCAACTTCTCTGTCCATCTCTGCCGAGGCCAGGGCAACCAGTTTTCCGTCTGTTTCTGCACCAAAATAGGCAACATGGGTTTCCATGGTCTCTAACAGATATTTTTCCTCATAAATGGGAAAGGGATAAGAGGCAAAGGTCTGTTCATAGATTGTTGCCATGGCCGGGATATCCTTCCGGGCACATCGTCGGAGGGTCAACCGCGCATCTGGAGGCAGCATTGCTGTGCTCCGCTTGTCCTCGGCAATATGCAGGATATTTTCCAGTTGCGCAGCATCATCTTCCTGGGCCCGGATCTTCCTGAGATAATAGCCCATGAACAGGGCACTTGTTTTCCCTTGAAAAAAACCGGGAATTTCAGCTTCTTTAACAAAACCTGCCTGTAGAAATGCAGCTCCTGCATCTTCCGGTACTTTGGCAAAAATCTTGGAATACCCCTTATGCTCTGCCAGCTCAAGCAATTGCTGCGGAAAGTCTGCCGGAGAGTGATCAGCAAGCCGCATAAGATAAATACGATCATTATACGATCCGTGCTGAATCGTACTGCCCTGATATTCTTCAATCCTGTCCTTCACCATTCTCCCGCTTCTCCATTCGCTCATTATCCTGCGGCACCAAAGAAAGTGTATCACTATAATCAGCCAGTAACCTGTCTATGCCTACGGGCTGATACTCTGTTGCCTCATCCAGGGAAAGCTGGAGAGTACAATCATTACATTTACGATCACAGAAAACCGGTTCATAGGAGTCTGGTTCCTTATAGGTGGTGATCACTCCCTCATAATTGCGTAGTATCACTTTGTTGGTGGACCAGGAAATAAGGTAGTGGGGCATGATCGGAATCTTGCCGCCGCCTCCGGGCGCATCAATAACATAGGTGGGGACACTGAAACCGCTGGTATGGCCGATCAGGTTTTCTATGATTTCAATCCCTTTGCCCACCGGGGTACGAAAATGGCTCAGGCCCTCAGAAAGATCACATTGGTAGAGATAATAGGGCCGAACCCGGTTAGCCACCAGTTTATGGAACAGGGTTCGCATGATTCTGGAACAGTCATTGACCCCGGACAGAAGTACAGACTGATTCCCCAGCGGAATGCCTGCGTCAGCCAGTTTGGCCAAGGCTCTGCGGGCGCATTCAGTTAATTCTCTGGGATGATTAAAATGGGTATTGATCCACAGGGGATGATGTTTTTTTAATATGTTGACTAAGTCATCTGTGATCCGATAGGGCAAGACCACCGGGGTTCTCGTACCGATCCGAACCACTTCAACATGCTCTATTTTGCCCAGTTCCGTGAGGATATAATCCAGGTATTCATCCGGCAGCAGGAAGGGATCACCACCGCTGAGAAGAACGTCACGAATGACCGGGGTGTTTCGAATATATTCCAGGCCCTGCTTAATAACCTTTTTTGATGGAATATTATCCACATCACCAACCTTTCTTTTCCTGGTGCAATGACGGCAGTACATGGCACAGACATTGCTGACCAGAAAGAGCACCCGATCCGGGTAGCGATGAGTGATACCCGGCACCGGACTGTCCTGGTCCTCGTGCAGGGGATCCGCCATATCCTCATTCGACATCTCCAGTTCCTGAATGGACGGAACCGACTGCATGAACACAGGATCGTTTTCGAAATTCTCCGTATTAATCAGGGAAAGATAATAGGGCGTGATGGAGAGAGGAAATTTTTTAATAGTTTGTTGAATCTGTTTTCTCTTTTCTTCTCCAAGATCAAGGTTCAGGAAATCCTCCAGTTGCTGCAAGGAACGGATACGATGTTTCACCTGCCATCTCCAGTCGTTCCAGATGGTTTTGGAGACATCAGCGTCTATTCGTTCGCCGATTTCCTGTTGATTTTCTGTATAAATCATTGTCTCCTTCATTGTATTCCTTATAGTTGAATAACGGATACGCGAACAGCTGCCAGACATTTTTTCGGCTTTCTCTCAGGCCTGCTGTTCGCCGCTTCAATGCTTTCTGCGATTATGAGAGATATTTTGCCCGCAGATTTGCTGACACCTCTCTGGTCAGCTGCAACACTTTTTCCGCATGCTCCAAACGCAACGAACCAGTCCCGCAACTCGGTGTGATCAACGTCTGTCGGAGCAAATCAGCCCGGTCCCGGCCCGGTCGAACAAGCTTTTCCATCTGATGCTCCCAGAGCAGGGTCAGGGATTCTGCGCTTTCTTTTTCAATATCATAGGGTTTACCAGTAGGAACACCGCCCCAGGCCAAAATGGCCCCCCGATCCAGATATGCATGCACCTGGTCGTTCAGGGCTGCCAGCTTATCAAAAAAGCTGTAGGCATCAAAACTGAGAATATCAATGTTTGCGCCCAACAGGATTTCCCATTCTGTGTTAGCGCATACATGGATTGCCATGAGTCCGCCAGCCTGATGAACCGCATCAGCCACCTCATTGATCATCTCCTGGATTTCCGCATTGGTTACCGAAATAAAGGCGGAAGAACCCAAGCCAGCCAAGGCTGGTTCATCAATGAACGTAATCACTGGCTTGCTATGACAACAGGACAGAAAACGGGTCTGCCAGGCTGCTTTCATGGCAATACCTTTGACCACCATTTCCCGGATAGTGTCGTCGTAATATCCGGCCCGGCCCTGGATATCCTTAATCCCGGTTAACATAGTAAAAGGACCAGTAACCTGCCCTTTAAGGGCGACGAGCTTGTCATCACACTGTCCGGTCTGCAATGCCTCGCCAAAGCAGTACAGGCCCTCGGCCCGTTCCCGGCTGACCCGAAATCTGGCCCCTGCTGGTGCTTCCGGGTTTTCCAGCACAGCCATATAGTCCTCGTAAAAGGTCAGCATCTGCTCTTCAAAATCAGGTCCAGTGATGTCATAAAGAATGCGACCTTCCGGATCGCTGATATTTTCTTCCCGAATACAGGGAATCCCCTCAGCAAACTGGGGCATCATCCCCTCCAGAGGATCGCCGGGCAGCTGGGGCCAGAGGGGAACTTCCGGGGTGGCAGTGAAAATACGCTCCAGAGCCTCCTTGTGGTCGCTCAGAGGCAGGGAACCGATGAGGACAGGGAGACCATTTGCGGTAAATGTATTCTTATTTGCAATCATATTTTAGCCTTTTAGTGTTATATAGTATCATAAATGGTTGTCAGAACGAGTACCCTTGATAATCATGGATTAAATTCACAGATCCCGTAAGGGCGTTCCATGGCTCAGCATAATTAATCAACCTCTTGGACGGTTGCCAGTCTTTTCTTTCTTTTTCTTCCTTTGAAGACAGGTCTGGACCAATCCCACGATCAGCAAGGTCAGATGCACCCCAAAGAGAAAGCCGGTAACGGTCGTCCTGGTCAAAATCTGCGCTTTCACGGCAGGCCAGTTATTCACCCGCACAGTAACATCTTTTGCAAGAACAGGATAGGGGACCAAATCCCCATCCGCAGCAAAAAAGGTTTTTCCGTGCAGATGATCCAGCAGGGTTTTCTCTCCGATAGAGACCTTAAAGCTGTTCTTGGTTTTTTCAAGGGGTAATGGTGAATCCTTATGGGTCCAATAGATATTATGGTTCCCGTAATACACCTGCATGAGATCAGCGTAAAGATTGTTTCCAAGGATGAAAACGCCGATCATGCCGATAAGCAGCAATAATGGGTTGATGATTCTTGTGTACATCTTTTTTTTCTGGAATTATAAATTATCCTTGTTGCCTGTGGAGCTTTCTCACTTCTCTTTCGGTTGAGATATTTCCCGGATCATTTCCGGTGTAATTTCTTTCAAACCGCTCAGGCCCTCAAGAATTTCTTCTATTTTTTCTATATTTCCTTTCATGATTTCAGTAATATCATAACCGAACTCCTCCTGCACAGATTTTGACTCTGACAGAACAATCATATTGCTCATCACCCCCCGCAACAGATAGTTGGTTGTTCTCACAGCGGCATTATAGGCTACGGCTTTTTCTCGCTCTTTTCTGCGTTTTATGTTGTTGATATAATCAATCACCAGACCGGTTACAATCAGAACAGCAACGGAAAGGCATTGATCCAGCATAGTACTGTGCAAGGTATAGATAAATTCGATCAAGTCGCAACCCAAAAAGACCTCGCTTAGAAGTATCACACTGGATAAGGCAAAAAACAGCAGCGTAAATCTGAATTTCACTGCAAAATTGGGAAGCCGCTCTCCAGGTCTCTGCGGGGGAAATGCATAACATTCTTTATCCATTATTTGTCAAACTCCCACCCCAACTTGCTTTTCGTCATCAATCATATCATTCCTCTGTAATTTATAGTTCCTGTTTTAGTAAGTTATCTTTCTGCTATACAACACTGTTTTGAGATAATCCTCTGTAACAATAAACTCTGGTTCCGTCTTATTCATCTCCCGCATAAGGGGAATAACCTTGGTTCGGATGCCCATGCCCCGGTAATCCACATATTTATAATCCCGTAGCACTTCCATGATAATGGTGTTTCTCGGTGATCGTTGCCCGGCAATCATTTTGTCCACAGACATGGAATTGGGCAAGGCACCCGGACTGATCACCTCCAGCCGGTCTGCGTACAGTCCTATTTCAATGTCCACAAAGCGGGTCCAATCCCGATGCGCCAAGGCATTGACAATAACCTCCCGCACAGCTTCAAAGGGATATTTTCTGTAGGTCTCCCGACGCATGTGCTCTGTTATCTCGCTGCCCTCTTCGGTAATAAACGGGGTGATCAACGGCATCACCCGGTCAAGCAGGCCCGGATCAGCAAGCTCAGATAAGCCGTCCCGGTTGATCCGACGTCCCACCAGCGGGCCGTCCAGGATCTCATCCAGCAGGGCCTTGTATTCCTTGTCCTCTCCTGAAAAGGTAAAAACCCGGATACCGGCCTGTTTTAAATATCTCCGGGGATGGTATCCGAATAAAACCAAGCCAGCAACCGTGCAGCAGATGACCTCCCCGGCTTGGGTGAGAAATCCCAGGCGGGTGAGGCGGGTCTCCCACTCTTCCTGGCTTGCGGGTATCTCTGGGTCATTAATAATGTCGCGGAGATAATTTTCCAACCGCACCAGATCAAGGCAGGAGATATCTGTGCGCGGAACTGGCATATCATCACGTTTAAACTCAACTCCCGAGTTCTCTCCGTTGAGGATAATTTCCTGCAATTCTTTTTTTAACATGGCTCAAGGAACATCATGCGTATTATAGAGGTTGTTCGTTATGCGTCACAAGGGGATCATTCCTCGTACCTTGTGACCGGATACAATCCCCAATCCCCTTGGGGATCATCGTTCGTCACTTGGGGATAACTCCTCGTCACCTGTGACGGAACATAATCCCCCTGGGGATTGCCTTGCGTCACAGGGGGATCATCCTTCGTACCTTGTGACCAGGCATGATCCCCTTGGGGATGGTCTTACGCCACAGGGGGATGATGAGGCGAATCTGAGGGGACTATTTGCGGAACTTCCGCATCTTCTTGACCAACTCGTCATCCTTGCCCAGCAGACCGGAGATCAGGTCGGCAAAGTCGGAGGCGTCGTCATAGGCATCATCCAGCGTGCGGTTGGCCTCAGCTGTGGCCTCTTTGGCCCTGGCAGCTGCTTCCTGCTGCTCAATTTCCGCAGTGTCGGCAGTCGTTTTCTTGACTTTAAGTTCGTCCACCCGGTTGGTGGGGTCAAAGTCTTTGTCGGTCAACACCTCCTGATTTTCTTCAACAAGAGTGATGAGATGGTCACCCTCCTGAGTGTTGTTCGCCGACAACGACAGTTGTAAACAGTTCTTTTAATGTCCATCTATGATCAGT